>CAYNXE010000085.1:0-9201 GCA_964400995.1 uncultured Odoribacter sp. | reverse complement strand
CCCTCTTTCGTCATCATTCTTGCCATAGCCTTGTTCTTCAACCATTTCCAGGACAACATCTGGGTCATCAAAATATTCAACGGCATCCGGCCCGCCGTCGTAGCCCTGATCCTCGTGCCTTGCATCAACGCCGCCCGTTCTATGCACTTAAAATGGTTACAGTTGATTTGCCCGGCAATCGGAGCCGTACTCATCTGGAAAGGCGGGGTTTCTCCGGCATACATCGTACTGGCTGGCATTGCGGGAGGATTGATTTACTCCCTCTGGATAAAAAAGAAAATAAAGCAAAACCGTTTATAAAAGAACTATGATTTACTGGCAATTGCTTTGGGTTTACCTGAAAATCGGCATATTCGGATTCGGCGGAGGATATGCGATGCTTTCCCTGATTCAATACGAAGTCGTGGAAAAATACCATTGGCTGACCTTACAGGAATTTACGGACATCGTTGCCATCTCGCAAATGACCCCCGGGCCTATCGGCATCAACAGCGCAACCTACATCGGATATACGGCGACCGGAAGCATCTGGGGTTCCGTCATCGCCACCTTCGCGGTCTGCTTCCCCCCTTTTCTGCTGGTATTGCTGATTTCCTACTTCTTCGACAAATTCAAGAACAACAAGTACGTGGAAGCCGCTTTCACCGGTTTGCGCCCTATGACCGTCGGACTTATCGGAGCCGCCTCCCTGATGCTGATGAACCGGGAAAATTTCATCGACTGGAAAAGCCTCCTGATTTTTGCCGCCGCTTTCTGGCTCACCTGGAAATACAAGATACATCCGATTCTGATGATTTGCCTGGCAGGGTTAGCCGGATTGCTCGTCTATTAGCCCCGGATTTAATTTTTGATATTATTTCATTACCTTTGAAACGGATTTATTTTAAACACAGTTTATGATACGAGGTTTCGGAAGCGATAATTTTTCCGGAGTGTCCCCGGAAGTATTCAAGGCCATTGAAGAGGCAAGCTACGGACACCAGCATTCCTATGGCGAAGACATCTATTCGGAAAAGGCGATAGCCGATTTCAAAGCCATTTTCGGACAGAACATCGAGGTATTTTTCGTTTACAACGGCACGGGAGCCAACATCCTGAGCCTCTCTTCCTTCATTCGCCCGTATCAGGCCATCATCTGCGCCGAAACCGCCCACATCAACGTGGACGAATGCGGAGCGATAGAAAGGCAAAGCGGCTGTAAATTGCTGACCGTGCCGACCTTCGACGGCAAATTAAACATCGGGCTCATCCAGAATCACATACACGATTTCGGAAACCAGCACCACGTTCAGCCCAAAATGATTTCCCTGACACAGTGCACGGAACTCGGAACCGCCTATACTCCTGAAGAATTAAAAGAAATCTGCGACTTTGCCCATTCCCACGATATGTACGTGCACATGGACGGAGCAAGGCTCGCCAATGCGATTGCCTATCTGGGCTGCACGCCTCAAAGCCTCACTGCCGAGGTAGGCATCGACGTCCTGAGTTTCGGAGGAACCAAGAACGGTATGCTGTTCGGAGAAGCCGTGATTTTTTTCAACACGAGCGTAAAAGAGGACGTTCCCTTTATCCGCAAACAACTGATGCAATTGCACTCCAAGACCCGTTTCATCGCCGCACAGTTCTCGGCTATCCTGAAAAACGACCTGTGGCTGAAAACGGCAGGACACGCCAACCGTATGGCTCAACTGCTGGCATCCGAAGCGGCAAAGATTCCGGGCATCCGAATCACCCAAGCCGTTCAAGGCAATGAAATCTTTGCTATCGTTCCCCGGGAAAAAATAGAAGTGCTGCAAAAAGAGTGTTTTTTCTACGTCTGGGACGAAAATGCCTCAGAGGTCCGCTGGGTATGCTCCTTCGATACAACGGAAAGCGACATCATCGAATTTGTCAATCTCCTCCGGAAAGAACTCTGCTGATATGCACCGGCTCGTCACGACAGAAGACAACAGTGTCACGTTATACGTTCCCGGATTAAACGAGCATTACCACTCCATACACGGAGCCATTCAGGAATCCCGGCACATCTTCATTCAGGCAGGAATGGAGTACTTTCTGGAAAACCGTCCGGACAACATCACCGCACAAACTCCCCTGCACATCCTGGAAGCGGGATTCGGAACCGGACTGAATGCCTACCTCACCTTGGTACGGGCTTCCGAACGACAAATTCCGGTACATTACCATACCCTCGAAAAATATCCGTTGTCCCCGGAGGAAATCAAATGCCTGAACTATCCGGAACACATCGACTTCAAAGACAAACACCTGTTTGAACAATTACACCAGTGCCCCTGGGAAAGCGAACAGGCGATTACTCCCTGTTTCAGCTTATGCAAACACCGGATAGACATTAGGGACATCGCCTTCCCTCAACAGTTCGACATCGTCTATTTCGATGCCTTCAGTCCGGAAGTCCAACCGCATCTATGGACGCCCGAAGTTTTCGCCCGACTGCACCAGGCATTGCGTCCGGACGGCATACTGGTCACCTACTGCGTGAAAGGCATCGTCAAGCAAGCCCTGCGGGCATCCGGTTTTACCCTGAAACGGCTACCCGGACCTCCCGGAAAACGGGAAATGTTGCGGGCGACAAAGATTTCGAATGACTTCCGTTAAAGTTTGCCGAGCTCTTCCAAAGACAAACCGGTCAATTCGGCAATTTGTTCCAAAGGCATATTTTGGGATTTCAACCGGGCTGCCACCTGACAAAGCGCCTGACGCTTGCCTTCCTCCAGCCCCTCTTCCCTTCCTTCTTCTCTTCCCTCTTCACGCCCTTCTTCTCGCCCTTCTTCTCGCTCAGTAAAGATATTATCCCGCAAAATCACCAGCTTGTCTATATGCTTATAATAAGCCGCCAGCTCTCCCTTGCTCATCTGATCCAGCAACAAACGGGCTCGCGCTTCCGGAAGCCCCGGAGCCTTTGCCGTATAGGGTATCTCTCCGGTTTTCAGATAAGAAATCCATTCCTCCAGCGGACTCTTGGCAACTTTGTTGAAATTCTCTACCCGAAGGATATAGTACTCCGGAAACAATTTTGCCACCGCATCAACCTGAAACTGCCTTTTCTGAAAAGGCGTCAATTGCAAGATATCCCCTTTCGTCAATCCCCGAAATTCAGTCGTTCCGTGATAAACGACATCTTCACCGTACCCCAAGGGAAAATAAACGATATTGACAGAATATATCTTACGCACCTGGGTATACTCGTCACCCCGATACATATACTCCGTCAGCAATTTGGACGTAGCGAACATCATACGCTGAAAATAAGAAGCCTCCGTGTTATTCTGCACCTCTATCAAAATCAGCTCCTGCTTGGAATTTTCCGCCAGAATATCCACCTGGTTAGACTTATCGTCCTTATCCTCCCGATTGCTTTCGCTTTCCAAAAGATGACAAATCGTAATCTTCTCGCCCAACAAAGTGGTCAGAAAACCTTCAAGCACCACATAATTGGCTTTATTGCGCAACAAGCGTTTCATCGCCCAGTCAAAACGAATAAAATTAGTAATTGCCATAAGGATTGAGTTTTAGAGTTTACACAAAGATAGCACAATTTCAGGAAACAGACAAGCCCTAAACACACGAAAAAGGCTGACCCAAAGTCATTTCGGGCCAGCCTCTTGCTCAACTGTCGCGACAGTCCTTATTTTCTCTTAAAGTAGGCAGCCATATTGGCGGCAGCCCGTCTTCCGTCTCCCATAGCCAGAATCACGGTTGCCCCCCCGCGGACAATATCGCCTCCGGCATAAAATTCCTCCAGATTCGACTGCATCGTCGTTTCGTCCACCACAATGGTGCCTTTCCTGGAAACCTCCAGTCCATCTACGGAACGAGGCACAATCGGGTTCGGAGAAACGCCGACAGCCACCACCACGACATCCGCGTCAATCAGATACTCGCTGCCCTCCACCGGCACGGGACGGCGGCGTCCGCTGGCATCCGGTTCTCCCAGGCTCATTTTCTGGACACGCACCTGTTTCACGTGCCCTTTCTCGTCCGCAACATACTCGACAGGATTGGTCAACGTGATGAACTCACATCCCTCCTCCTTGGCGTGCTTCACCTCTTCCAGTCGGGCAGGCATCTCCTCCTCGCTGCGACGATAAACAATCATGGCACGTTCAGCCCCCAGACGCTTGGCGGTACGCACGGAATCCATAGCGGTATTGCCGCCACCGACAACAACCACGTTTTTCCCGCGATACACCGGCGTATCGGCAAACTCATTATCGGCGCCCATTAAATTCACCCGGGTCAGGTATTCATTGGAAGAAAGCACGCCATTCGCATTTTCGCCCGGAATATTCATAAAATTGGGCAGACCAGCCCCCGAAGCGACATAAAAGCCCTGGAATCCCTCTTTCTTCAAATCCTCGATGCCCTCCGTCATACCCACGATGAAATTGGTGACAAATTTCACACCCATTTTCCGCAGGTTGTCGATTTCCACGTCCACAATACGATTGGGCAGACGGAATTCCGGAATACCGTATTTCAACACTCCGCCGATTTCGTGCAAAGCCTCGAACACGGTCACGTCATATCCCCGTTTAACCATATCTCCGGCAAACGACAGACCGGAAGGTCCCGAACCGATGACAGCGATTTTGATACCATTCGGAGCAGCCACCTCCGGCACCGCAATCTGTCCGGACTCCCGTTCAAAATCAGCGGCAAACCGTTCCAGGTACCCGATGGCGACCGGAGCTTTTTTCATTTTCTGCAAATAGAAACACTTCGACTCGCATTGCTTTTCCTGGGGACATACCCGACCGCAAACCGCAGGCAACGCGCTGGTCTTTTTCAAGACAGAAGCGGCCTCCAGGAACTCTCCCCGCTCGATATTCTTAATAAATCCGGGTATATCAATACCCACCGGACATCCCTCCATACAGGTCGGATTCACGCAATCCTGGCAACGCATCGCCTCACGCATCGCCATTTCCTTCGTCAACCCGGTATTCACCTCCAACCGTTGGCTGGTAATTCGTTCTTCCGGTGTACGCTCCGGCATCTTCACCCGCTCGATCATCGTCCGCTCCTTGGCTTTCACGGCATCCCGCAAAGCCTTCCGCCAGTCCGAATCCCGATCGCTCACCGCACATTCCCCCTGATGCAAGAACGCCTCCATTTTCTCGGTCTCAACGTTTTTAAAACCGCCCAGACGAAACAACATTTCATCGAAATCAATCGCATGGGCATCGAACTCCGGACCGTCCACGCAAGTGAACTTGGTCTTTCCTCCGACCGTCACCCGGCAAGCTCCGCACATACCGGTGCCGTCCACCATCAGGGCGTTCAGACTGGCAATCGTGGGAATCCCATGCTTCTGCGTCAGCAACGAACAGAACTTCATCATAATCGCCGGACCGATCGTCACGCACAAATCCACCTTCTCCCGGGCAATCACCTCGTCCATTCCCGCCGTCACCACCCCTTTCTTGCCGTAACTGCCGTCATCCGTCATAATAATCACCTCGTCCGACACCTTCCGCACTTCTTCCTCCAGGATAATCAACTCCTTGGTACGTGCCGCCAGGACACTCACCACCCGGTTGCCGGCAGCCTTGAAAGCCCGGACAATCGGCAGCAACGGAGCCACACCGACACCACCCCCGCAAGCCAACACCGTGCCGACTTTCTCAATATGGGTCGGTTTGCCCAGAGGGCCCACCAAGTCCGTGATATAATCCCCTTCGTTCAAGTCGCACAACTTCGTCGAAGAAACTCCCATTTTCTGGATGACCAGCGTAATGGTTCCTTTCTCCACGTCGGCATCGGAAATCGTCAACGGCATCCGTTCACCCTTCTCGCCGACACGCACGATTACAAAATTACCAGGTTTCCGGGAACGGGCAATCAGCGGAGCTTCCACCACCATTTGCACCACTTTCTCCGAAAAATACGTTTTTTTCAGAATCTTATTCATAGCCAGTTTTAAAACATTTACTTGTTTTGGATATACAAAATTACTCTCTATTTTGGCAGAAACAACCCTTTAACAGAAAATTAAACAAAAACCCCTATATTTGTGCTTTCGTTAAGAAAATGAAGATTACCCGGATATGAAGAACGACAGAAAAGGGCGGATTAACGTAGTGTATTCCACCAATCCCGATTTCAACTACGAATACGAACAGGACACCCAGGAGGAAAGCCTGGCTCCGGAAAAACAAAATTTAAGGGTCGTCGTGGACTCCAGGCAGCGGAAAGGCAAAACCGTCACCCTCGTGCAGGGATTCATCGGAACGGAAGACGACCTGAAAGAGTTGGCCAAAGTGTTGAAAAACAAATGCGGTACGGGCGGTTCCGTCAAAGAGGGTGAAATCATCATCCAGGGCGAAGTCAAAGAAAAAGTACTTGCCCTGCTCAAAGAGCTTCATTACAAGGCAAAATAACCCCGAACTACCTCTTCCGGCACGAGCATACCAGGACTAAAAACAAGAAAATCCGCAAGAATATTCTTGCAGATTTTCCGATGACTTATCGTTCCTTGCGGAAGAATCACTTGCCCAAGCGTTCCTCCACGAAAGCCCGCAATTTCTCCGCCCGGATATTCTTGGCAAGAATCCGGTTATGCTCATCCAGCACCAAGATGCAAGGCACGGCGTCCACGTGATACAATTGCACCACCTCGCCTTTCCAGCCCTTCAAATCGGAAACATGAATCCACGGCATTCCGTCCTTCTTTATCGCCTGCACCCAGGCGGCTTTCCGTTCGTCGAGCGACACGCTGACCACCGCCAGTCCCTTGTCCTTGAAATCATTGTACAACTTCACCATATTGGGATTCTCCATACGGCAAGGACCGCACCACGAAGCCCAGAAATCGACAATTTTCAACTTCCCTTTCACGCCGTAAAGAGACACCTGCTCCCCGTCGGGGGTGGACAGCGTAAAATCCGGAGCCGTAGAGGCAAGAGCCACCTGCTCGATCTCGGCGATGCGGGCGGCAAGCAAACGTCCCTGCACGGTCGTCTTCGCTTTCTCGGACAACGAAGCATACGCCTGCTTCAAAGGTGCCAGTTCATTGACCCGTTCCAATCCGGCAGTCTGCAAATAAGCCGCCACCACATTGTCGGCATTCCGGCGAATCAGGGCATCCATCTTGTTCCGGGCATCCTGTGCCACCTTGTCGATTTTGCCCTGCAATTCCTTCACCGTCTTGAAATGCTTCTGCGCACTGGCTTCCGCCATTTTCTGCTTCAGGACGCGAATATCGTCGTTCACTTTCTGGACAATAGCCTGATGTTCCAGATAAACCTGCTGCAACTTACCGCCACGTATGTCCCCATTGCCGCTACGGGTAAGGTTTGCCGTATAGGTAGCTCCCGGTTCCAGCATCATCACGAAACCGCCTTCGTAGCCCTCCACGACAAGATGCGCCACCACCGGACTGTCCAACTTTCCGGAAACGGAAAAGGTCTCTCCGGAAAACGGCGCACGTGCCAAGGTATCCATCCCCTCCATAGTCCGCGTCAGCACCAACAGATTGCCCTTGTCCAATTCAATTTTCCCCTTGATGCAAAACTCCTGCCCGCATACCGGGAACGCCAGCAACAACAAAGGAATCAACAAATATCTCAACCTATTCTTCATCACCTTTATTATTTAGTTGAAAGTTTATAAAGTTTATAAACTCTTATCGTAGGAACCAGTCCAAATCAATGGCGACAGCCACCTGCCAGGTGTTTTTGAGGAAGCTGTTGGTTTCGGGCAGGACATACGCCACATCCGCACTGATGTGGCACAAGTGCAAGCCGCAACCCAGCGTGCCGTAGCGTTGCATCCGGTTGTTCTCCTCACCCCAGTGGTAACCGCCACGGACAAAGAGCTTGTCGAATGCCGCATACTCGACACCTGCCGACCATTCCCAACAGGTATTGGGAAGCACCCGGCAACCGCCGTCCACACTCCCCTGCAAACTGTGCTTGTCGCTGAAAGCGTGATGAATCATACCGCCGATGCTCACTTTGGCAGGCTGGTCGTATTTTCCGTGTCCGTAATCGATTTTCGTACCGAAATTCGCTGCCTGCAAACCCACTGCCCACAACGATTTCTCAGAACCAGCCAGAGCATGACGATAATACACGCCCAAATCGAAAGCCGCAGCATTCGCCACTGCGTCCTTTTCCACACCGCTCAAATCGGAACGCACGAAACGAGCCGTCGCACCGACCGATAAGCCTTCCGCCAGCTTGCGGGCATACCCGACTTCCACGCTCCAGTCTTTCGGAACAAAAGTGGCATCGCCCGACAGGTCGATTTCCGCATGCTTGAAATAACGGAAACCGGCAGTTACCCCCTGCTTGTCGTCCAGGTTGTAATACCCGCCGACACTGTGGAGGTCATTGCCTTTCGTCAACTCCCGCATCCAGGGAGTGAAACTGTATCCGATTTCGGACTTCCGGTCCGAAAACACACTCTTGGCGGCGTTGCGCCATACGGAAAAAGCGTTCGCAGAAGAAGCCACGCCCGTATTTCCCATGCCGACGCCCCGCACGTCCGGCGTCAGTTCCGGAAAGGGAACGGCACCTGCATTGTTTTGGCCGGATACCGCAAAGGCACCCAGCACAAACAACGCAAACAAACTATATCTCAATTTATTCATGGTATTACAATTTTATAATATTCTTGGTTATCGTTTTGTTGTTGCAAGTCAGCTTCAAGACATAATTTCCGCCGTCCACGCCCGACAGGTCAAGTTCGCCCGGATCTTTCAACGAAATCGTCATATTGTCCCGCAACACCAGATTGCCGGAAGCGTCATACAATTCAACCTTCACCGCACCGCTGAACGTCATACTGGCACGCACGGTCAGTTTGTCCACCACGCAGCTTTCAATCTCCGTCTCTTTCAACGGCTCCGGCAACAATTTCACGGGAATCTTCACCACTGTGGAAAGAGCCTCCGCAGACGCATCCGTCACCGTCAAGGTAATGACCTGGTCGCCCGCCTTGCAATTCCGGTTGTTCAGCGAAAGCACAATCTTGTCATCGTTCCGACTGTGCGTCACCGCACCGGAGGGGTCGTCCACCGTGTAAGTCATCTCTTCGCCATCGCGCTCCGAAATGGTAAATTCGTACTCACCCTTATCACCGTAATAGTAGATGCCCGTTTCCTTGAGTTCCTTGTTGTCGCAGGTTACCACCGGCGGGTAATTCACCTCTCCCGGTTCTATCTGCAAGGCA
>CAYNXE010000084.1:0-9202 GCA_964400995.1 uncultured Odoribacter sp. | reverse complement strand
AAATGTTCAAATCTCTGTGTAAAAATCTTCAAATCTCAATTATAACATGCTTGTATTCAGATTGCAATATTAATTATTTTTCTTCAACTATCAATGCTTTGCGAGTGAATTATTATTTCTTCATCATCCCTTTTCTGTGGTATAAAAAAGCGCACGGCTAAATGAGCCGTGCGCCGTTATTGGGTTGTCCGTTAGTCGGTCGGACTTACTTCACTTCCTCGAAGTCAACGTCTGTCACTTCCTGGTCTTTGCCTCCGTTGGGTTGTCCGCCGTTCGGAGCGCCCTGTGCGCCTTGTTGTGCGCCAGCCTGTTGTTGAGCTTGGGCGTTATACATTTCCTGAGAAGCGGCCTGGAACACGTTGTTCAGCTTGTCGATGGCGGCATTGATAGCGGCAACGTCTTGGTTCTTGTGAGCGTCCTTCAGTTCCTGAAGAGCCGATTCAATCGGAGCCTTTTTGTCTGCCGGCAACTTGTCGCCGAATTCTTTCAATTGTTTTTCCGTCTGGAAAATCATAGAATCCGCCTTGTTAATTGTATCCACTTTCTCTTTCTCCTGCTGGTCGGCAGCGGCGTTGGCAGCTGCTTCGTCCTTCATCCGTTTGATTTCGGCGTCGGACAGACCGGAAGAGGCTTCGATGCGGATAGACTGCTCCTTGCCGGTAGCCTTATCCTTGGCGGATACGTTCAGAATACCGTTCGCGTCGATGTCGAAAGTCACTTCAATCTGCGGTACGCCACGCGGTGCAGGCGGAATGCTGTCCAGGTGGAAGCGGCCGATGGTCTTGTTGTCGCGAGCCATCGGGCGTTCGCCTTGCAGGATATGGATTTCTACCGAGGGCTGGTTGTCAGCTGCCGTAGAGAATACTTCCGACTTCTTCGTCGGGATGGTCGTATTGGCTTCAATCAACTTGGTCATTACGCCGCCCAGCGTTTCAATACCCAATGACAGCGGGGTAACGTCCAGCAACAGCACGTCTTTTACCTCTCCGGTCAATACACCGCCCTGAATGGCTGCACCTACGGCAACCACTTCGTCTGGGTTCACGCCCTTGGAAGGAGCCTTGCCGAAAAATTCCTGTACTTTCTGCTGTACGGCGGGGATACGCGTGGAACCACCCACGAGAATCACCTCGTCTATTTCGGAAGCCTTCAGTCCGGCATCCTGCAATGCCTTGCGGCACGGTTCAATGGTTGCCTGAATCAAGCTGTCACACAATTGCTCGAATTGAGCGCGAGTCAGCGTGCGTACCAGGTGCTTCGGAATTCCGTTTACCGGGAAGATGTACGGCAGGTTGATTTCCGTAGAAGTGGAACTGGACAATTCGATTTTGGCTTTCTCGGCAGCCTCTTTCAGACGCTGGTGGGCCATCGGGTCCTGGCGAATGTCCACGCCTTCGTCTTTCTGGAATTCATCTGCCAACCAGTTGATGATCCGGTCGTCGAAGTCGTCACCACCGAGGTGCGTGTCACCGTTTGTGGATTTCACTTCAAATACGCCGTCTCCCAGTTCCAGAATGGAAATATCGAACGTACCGCCACCGAGGTCGAATACGGCAATCTTCTGGTCTTGTGATTTCTTGTCCAAACCGTATGCCAGAGCGGCAGCCGTCGGTTCGTTGATGATGCGCTTAACGGTCAGACCGGCAATCTCTCCGGCTTCTTTGGTAGCCTGGCGCTGTGCGTCGTTGAAGTAAGCCGGCACGGTAATCACGGCTTCGCTCACTTCCTGTCCCAGAAAGTCTTCAGCCGTTTTTTTCATCTTCTGCAAAACCATAGCTGAAATCTCCTGCGGGGAATATTGACGGTTGTCAATCACCACGCGGGGAGTATTGTTGTCGCCTTTCACCACTTGGTAAGCGACGCGCTTGATTTCGTTTTGCACCTGGTCGAACGTCTCGCCCATAAAACGTTTGATAGAATATATGGTCTTGGTCGGATTGGTGATGGCCTGACGTTTTGCCGGGTCTCCGACTTTTCTTTCACCGTTTTCTACAAATGCTACAAACGAATGAGTAGTGCGACGACCTTCGCTGTTTGGTATTACTACCGGTTCGTTGCCTTCCATAACGGCAACGCACGAGTTGGTAGTTCCTAAGTCAATTCCAATAATCTTTCCCATAGTGTTTTTATTTTATTTATTTGTTATTCGTTTTCAGCGTGTCCGAGGTTTTAAATTCAAACACATTTTATGCTTATCAAATGGCGTGCCACCTTGTTGACGAGAGCGTTTTTTGTAAAAAATGGCGGACTTTTGGAAAAAAAAGGAAAAATGTGTCATAAAATCTGCCGTTCTGTCAGAAATCCCGGTGCCAATTTTCTTCGGAATACCCAAAAGTGGTATTTATACCTCCTTAAAGAATTTTAAATGACTTATTTTTGTAAATCATAAATTGTAAATGCGTGAATACATTGGAAAAGACGGATTATATATTGGAATCCCGGTGTTGCGGCGCGAAGTTTGCCGACGCTAACTGGGAGCTGGATTGTCCGAACCGGGACGGTGCGGCGTTGATTTTTGCGAATTATGCGAAAAAACAACTGGAAGTAAAAGAACATCAGCCCGGGCTGTATAAATTTGCGGACTGGCTGCCGGTTTGCCGGATGCTGGAAGGTTCGGGAGCCCCGGTGACGTATAAAAGCGAAGGCTTGGCGAAGGAACTGGGATTGTCCAACCTCTACATCACTTTCAATGGTTGCTGGCCCGAGAAGGGAGCGGAGATGAAAACCGGGACGTTTAAGGAATGCGAGGCGTTTTCTGTTTGCGCCCGCGTCAACGGGAACGGCGACAAGATTATGGTGGTGGCTTCTGCCGGCAATACCGCCCGTGCTTTTGCCCGCGTTTGTTCCGAAAACAAGATTCCTTTGTTGCTCTGCGTGCCGGAGGATTGTCTTGATGCGATATGGTCTGTCCGGCCGTTGGATGCGTGTGTGAAACTGGTTGCGACGGCAAAGGGAAGCGATTATTTTGACGCCATTCACTTGTCCAATGTGATTTGCGGACTTGACAATTTTTATCCGGAGGGGGGGGCAAAGAATGTGGCTCGCCGGGACGGTATGGGAACGACCGTCTTGTCGGCGGTGACGACGATTGGCAGGATTCCGGATTATTATTTTCAGGCGATAGGCAGTGGAACCGGAGCGATTGCGGCGTGGGAAGCCAATATGCGTTTTATTGCGGACGGACGTTTCGGAAATCACTTGATGAAATTGATGCTTTCGCAGAATATCCCTTTCACGCCTATGTACGACGCCTGGAAGGCGGGCTCCAGGGATTTGTTGCCTTTGGATGACAATCTGGCGCGGCAGCAGGCTGAGGAAATCTGCGCCAAGGTGCTTTCCAACCGGAAACCGCCTTATTCCTTGAAAGGCGGATTGTTCGACGCCCTGACCGCAACGGGAGGGGACATCTTTGCCGTGACCAATGAGGAGGCGGCAAAAGCCGGTAGATTGTTTGAACAAAGTGAAGGAATCGATATTGAACCGGCTGCCGCTGTTGCGGTCGCATCCTTGCAGCAGGCCGTTGCACAGGGACGGGTGGAAAAAGATGCGGTGGTGATGTTGAACATTACTGGCGGTGGTATCCGTCGCTTTAAGTTGGAAAACAAGGTGTATTACAAGACTCCGGATAAGGTATTCCCTGTTGATGCAGACCCCGATGCGATACGGGAGGCGGTCGGGAAATTGTTCGCCTCTTGATAGAATGAACGGAGAGCGTTGAAAAGTCCGGAAACTTTTCAACGCTTTTTTTTGTGGAAACGTGATGTACTGGAATGCTATGTCATTCGGTCACTTTTTTTACATTTGCGAAATAGATTATTCAAGAATATGGGACGGATACTCGTTTTTTTGTTTTTGATAGGATGGACGGGGCTGCTTGCGGCTCAGGAAATCACTAAGAATGCGGACTGGAAACTGGTCTGGAGTGATGATTTCGACCAAGAGTCGGGTTTGGATACGGCAACCTGGTCTAAGATACCGAGAAAGAAAGTTCCGTGGGCAAAGTATATGTCCGATTCGCCCGATTGTTATCGGATGAAGAAAGGCAATCTGATACTTAGGGGCATCCGGAACAGGAACAGAAAGGCGGATACCGCCGCTTATTTGACGGGCGGTGTATATACGTTGGGCAAGCGCAGTTTCTACGGAGGACGGATAGAAGTCCGGGCAAAGTTGCAGGGGGCCGGAGGAGCCTGGCCGGCGATATGGCTGTTGCCTGCGGATCCGCAGAAATATCCGTGGCCGAGTGGCGGAGAGATTGATATTATGGAGCGTTTGAATGATGATACCATTGCTTATCAGACAGTACATTCCCATTACACTTACCACTTGAAAATCGATACTCCGCCTCATGGCGGGACGGGCAGGATTGCTCCCGATGATTATAATGTCTATGCAGTGGAAATCTATCCTGACCGGATTGTTTTTTTCATCAATGATGTTTATACCTTTACTTATCCCCAAATAGAAACGGATCAGCCGGGGCAATATCCATATTATATTCCGATGTATCTGCTGATAGATATGCAGTTGGGCGGGGATTGGCCCGGGCCGGTCAACCCGAAAGATGTGCCTGTGAATATGTGGGTGGATTGGGTTCGTTATTATGCGGAGGATGTTGCAGCCAATAAATGATGATATGAAACGTATCGGTAGTCTGAAAAAGTTTTTGTATCCGGAGTTTTATTACTCGGTATTGCGGAGGGATTGGCGAATCTCGACTTTTATCACGGACTTCTTGTTGAAGACGGTGGCTATACTGGTTGTTTCGGCAGACCGTTTTGTCAAGGACGCTTCCGCCATATCGGCTTCTGCCCTGACTTTTTATTCCACCTTGTCTTTTATTCCGGTGGTGGCGCTGATACTTGCCATAGCCAGAGGGTTCGGAGCCGCCAGTGCGTTGGAGGATTGGCTGAAGGAGCAAGCCTACACCAATCCCGAAGTGATGCAGTGGGTGATGAATGTGGCGGGCAAGGCGTTGGATCACACGCAAGGGGGAGTGATTGCCGGATTCGGTATTCTGTTGTTGATTTGGTCCGTTGTCCGGATGCTTTCCAGTACCGAGCTGGCTATGAATAGAATCTGGGGGGTAAAGAAAGGACGCGGTATTGTGAAAAAATTCACCGATTATCTCTCCATTTTGTTCATTGCTCCGATTCTTATCGTGTTGATTAGCAGTATGAACGTGTTTATGATGTCCAATCTGCAGAGCTATGCGTTGGATGAAGGACTCTTGAGCTATGCCAGTGTCGCCCTGAAAGGGGTGCTGACGGTGATACCTTATGTGCTGGTGTGGTTTCTTTTCGTGTTCTTGTATATGTTTATGCCCACTACCCCCGTGAAGTTCAAATACGCTTTGGTGTCGGGCATTGTGGCGGGAACCATTTTCCAGGTCGTACAATGGTTTTACATCCGTTTCCAGGTGGGTGTCAGTTCCTATAACGCCATATACGGGGGATTGGCGGCTTTGCCTTTGCTCCTTGTCTGGTTGCAGTTGAGCTGGAGTGTCGTGTTGTGGGGAACGGAGTTGTGCTATATTATGCGGAACCGGCATTTCCTGTACCGGGACGTGTTGTATGCCGGCAACCGCTGGGTGGACAATGTGGACGTTTCCGTCAGGGTGTTGCGGTATATTTCGGAAGAGTATGCCGGAGGACAGGGAGGAGCCGCCTTGTCTGCGATTTGCAAGAAATTGAGAATCAGTTCGAGCAAGGTGAGAGTCGTGTTGCAGGAGCTTGTCGAACAGAAAATATTGGTGGAAGTGAAGGACGAAGACGATGTCTCTTATTTCCCCGCCATGGATTTTCGCAATTTAGCCTTGTCGGACATCATCGTCCGTTTGTCCGATATGGATGACAACAGGGGAGAGGAGTGGAAGGCTCGCTTCGTGCAGGCCATAAAGAGGGAATTTGCGGAAGACAGGTTTGCTTAATCCGGAATTGGAAGAGTGATTTATTGTCGGGAAACACGTTTCATTTGGACTTTATTGTTTTTTTGAGTAAATTAGGCTCAAAATTGATATGCCATGAGAAGAAAGTTGGAGTTAGAGTACCTTTTTTCATCTTCTGTAAAAGTCCTGTTTTCCCGTCTGAGTACCCCTGCCGGCTTGTCCGAGTGGTTTGCCGATGATGTCTTTCAAAAGGGAGAGCAGTTTGTTTTTGTCTGGAACGGAATGGAGCATCGGGCTACTTTGGTGGATTTGAAACCCAACAGTTACGTGCGTTTCCGTTGGGACGATGCCGAAGATGAGGACGAGTACTTTGAATTTAGCATACACGTGGAGCCTTTGACTGGCGATGTTGCCTTGATTATTACTGATTTCGCTGAAGAGGAGGATGTGGCGGACGCGACCGGATTGTGGGACAAGCAGATGGATATGTTGCATCGTAACCTGGGGGCTTGAACCGGCTGGATGCCGTTCTCGTTTCGTGTCAGGGCAGCCGGTGATTGTGATTCGGAAAGAATAAAAGCCAATAAAGTCTGTCGATGTGGCGGTGTATCGCAAATTAATTCTACCTTTGCTTCCGTTTGTTAAGATGAGTATCGATGAAGAAGCTACATGTTTTTATGTTGAAAAGCTTTGCGGGGCCTTTTATAGCGACTTTTTTTATCAGTATGTTCGTTTTGCTCATGCAGGCGCTTTGGCGCATGATTGACGAGTTGGTAGGGAAGGGGCTGGACAATTCGATTATTGCTGAATTTTTGTTTTATGTATCTCTTACTTTGGTGCCGATGGCGTTGCCCTTGGCTATACTGCTGGCTTCTATCATGACGTTCGGAAGCCTGGGGGAGAACTATGAACTGATTGCGTTGAAGTCGGCGGGGATTTCCTTGTACCGGATTATGAAGCCCCTGATTGCCGTCATCGTTTTGCTGACCGTGCTGGCGTTTGTCTTTTCCAACAATGTCCTGCCTGTCGCCAATCTGAAAATGAATGCGTTGTATTACGCTATCCGGAAGCAGAAGCCGGAGATGTCTTTCAAGGAGGGGATTTTTACCAACGATTTGGAAAAGTACAGCATCAAAGTGGACCGTATCGACAAGAATACGGGAATGATGTATAATATATTGATTTATAATCACAAGGACGGACATGGCAATTATGAGGTGACGAAGGCGGATTCGGGCTTGATGAAAACGAATGTCAGGAACAACGCCATGGATTTAACGCTTTTCAACGGACATACGTACACGGACGAGGGGATGCAAAAGACCAGTGCCCGGAAAACCTTTCCGTTCCGGCGATTGAAGTTCGGCGAAGAGAGGATGACCATTGATTTGCCGGATACCGATTTCAAGAGGACGGACGAGGATGCTTTCCGTTCGCATTCCCTGATGTTGAACCTGAGTCAGTTGCAACACCGGATAGATTCGATACAGGACTATCTGAAAACGAAAAAGGCGGGGGAAACGAAACGTTTGCTGACATCTAACTATCAGAAAAGCAAGAGTGCTAATGCAACGCAGGACAGTGTGTTGCGGGAGAAGAGCCGGGATATGTTCAGCAGTCCGGATAGCCTTTATCTGAGTTTTGACGAAGAGGAACAGCAGCGGGCGGTGTCCAATGCCTTGCAGTATGCCCGGGAGGTGAAGCAGAAGAACCAGGATAACGTGCAGTATTACAAGGGGCAACAGGAACAGGTCATCCGGAACCAGATAGAGTGGCATCGCAAGTTCTCCCTGTCTTTTGCCTGCTTTATATTTTTCTTCATAGGCGCTCCGCTGGGTGCCATTATCCGGAAAGGCGGTCTGGGAATGCCGGTTGTCGTGTCCATATTCCTGTTCATTATCTATTATATCATAGATATGATGGGCATTCGTTCGGCAAGAGAGGCGGTTATCACTCCTCAGTTGGGCACTTGGATTTCTTCGTTGATTCTCTTGCCCTTGGGCGTGATACTGACCTACAAGTCCGTGAAGGATTCCGAAATGATGAATACGGATGCCTATACTAATTTTTTCAAGAAGATTGTATCCTTTTTTAAAAAGAAAAGCCATGCCCGAGCATAATCTGAGAATCGTATATATGGGGACGCCCGATTTTGCGGTGCTTCCCCTAAAGAAACTGGTCGAAGCCGGCTATGAGATTGCGGGCGTGGTGACCAATCCGGACAAGCCTGCCGGCAGGGGACAGCAGCTTCAGGAATCCGCTGTGAAGAAGTATGCCCGGGAGGTCGGGTTGAAGATTCTGCAACCCGAAAGGTTTCGGGATGAGGGATTTTTGAAAGAATTGGCGGATCTGAAAGCGGATTTGCAGTTGGTAGTCGCTTTCAAGATGCTTCCGGAAACGGTTTGGGATATGCCCCGTCTGGGCACCGTGAACTTGCATGCTTCGCTGTTGCCGGATTACCGGGGTGCGGCGCCGATTAACCGGGCGGTGATGAATGGAGAAACCTGTTCTGGCGTGACGACTTTTCTATTGAAACACGAGATAGATACCGGAAATATTATTTTTCAGGAAAAGGTGGAAATCGGAGAGGAGATGACTGCCGGCGAGTTGCATGACGAGTTGATGGAGAAAGGGGCGGAATTGTTGCTGAAAACCGTGCAGGCGATGGAGACGGGAGATTATCCCTTGCTCGACCAGGAAGGACTGCTTCGTGGACGCGAGGCGGTGCATGCTCCGAAAATATTCAAGGAAGACATGAAAATCCGATGGGATGGAGAGTTGGAATCCATATACAACCACATTCGGGGATTGTCCCCTTTTCCCGGTGCATGGACGGAATTGTTGCCACTTGGCTCGGACGAAGCCGGCATTTCGCTTAAAATATTCAAGGCCGTTAAGATTAGCCAACACCATGACCAACCTGCCGGAGAAATCCGCACCGATGGCAAAACTGTTTTTGATGTCTATGTGAAAGGAGGAATCATCCGGGTGTTGGAATTGCAGTTGTCGGGCAAAAAAAGAATGCGGGTAGAGGATTTCCTGAGGGGATTCCGGCTGGAGGATTACCGGCTTAATGCTTGAAATTACGCCTAAGAACGGCTTGCTTTTTCGGAAGCGAGCCGTTTTTTATTTTTTAGGGGTGGTGGTTCCCCCTTTTTTTGTTTTCGTAAGTGATTGTGGCAGAGTGTGTGGAAAAATATTTTCGCAAAAGTTTGAAAAAACTTCGTAAAAAATTTGGAAAAGAGTGCGGAGTGGTATTATCTTTGCATCCGCTTTCGCCCCGGTGGGGTGCGAATGAAGAAAAAAGAGTTCTTT
>CAYNXE010000083.1:0-9368 GCA_964400995.1 uncultured Odoribacter sp. | reverse complement strand
CCACCGAAAACTCCTTGACCGGAATAAAATAATCCTTGTCCTCCTGCATATTCTCCTCCGCCGCCACGGCAACCGTCACCTTCGTTTTCTGTACGAGCTTCTGCGAAAAATCTATGACAAGCCTGGTGGCTCCCGTATTTTCAAATACCGTCACCAAAGAATCCCGGAAGCCGGCTGTCAGTATCCCGTTTTCCCCGCCATTCCCGGAAAATTTCACTTCCTGACAAGCGGAAAGCGCCAAAACGGCCCCGATAAATAAACTGATATACCTCATCGCTTTCATTTTTAAGGTTAAAAACTAACGCCCACGGAAAACGTAAACGTTTTGTCCAATGCGTCGTAATCTTCGGTAGCCAAGCGCCAGGCGGCATCGGCAAACAGATGCCAATATTTCACGCCCAGTCCGAAACTGACATAATCACCTCCGGTACTCTTCTCCATGTCGTTCCAACGGTAACCCGCCCTAACAAAGCCGATGCCGTAAAGTCCGTATTCCACCCCGACACCGCCGCCGCAAGTCCGGCTGTCCGAAGGTGCCATCCTCCAGGCGACATTTGCCGCACAAGCCAGCACGTGATGTTCCGCCACCGGCAACTCCAAAGCCGCACCAGCAGACAATCGGGCGGGGAGCGCGTATTTCGAATCTGCATACTTGATTCGCGAACCCAGATCGGCAAAAGTCAATCCGGCAGAAACCAAGGCTTTCCGATGCAACAGATCCACCTCTCTCCGGTA
Organism: uncultured Odoribacter sp.; assembly: GCA_964400995.1. Taxonomy (GTDB): domain Bacteria; phylum Bacteroidota; class Bacteroidia; order Bacteroidales; family Marinifilaceae; genus Odoribacter. Next base: position 8,633 of record CAYNXE010000083.1, on the reverse strand, counting down.
ATAGGTTCCCAAATCGAACGCCACGGCATTCGCCGGGTCAACCCCTTGAATGGCACCCAAATCCGAACGGATGTAACGGACAGTGGCTCCTGCCGAGAAACCTTTCAACAAGATCCGGGCATACCCGACTTCCAACGCATATTCATAAGGTCTGACCTTGCCATTGTCCAATCCGTCCTCATCCACCAAATCAAATTCTCCGTTGGCGAAATGCCGGAATCCGGCAACAACAGCCTCCTTGTCGGAAAGCCGCCAAAATCCGCCCAGGCGGTGAAACCGGCTTCCAGAAAGAAAATCTTTCATCCAGGGGGTATAACTGTAAGCAATCTCCGCCTTGGATTCCGCCGCAACCGCCTTGGCAACGTTCCAGTAAATGGACCAGGCATCCGGTGAAAGCGCAGTTCCCGTTTCACCCAAAGCTGCAGACCGGGCATCCGGAGCCACCTCCAGAAAAGCCACACTCTGTCCTTGCGAATTTCCCGCCGCAAATAATATTCCGAATAGGGAAACGAGTATAATTTTCCAATTCATCCTGTACATATTTAAATCTTAATAATGTTTTTCTTCCACGAACCGGCAGCGCCTTCCACGACCAACACATACGTTCCTGCCTGCATATCGCTCATATCCAACTGGTAGCCGGTTGCCCCGATCATCACTTTCTCCAATTTCATCAATCGTCCCGCCGCATTGTAAAGCATCAGGCTCACTTCACCGCGAGCCGAGGGCTGCAAGGTAACGGTCAGACTGTTCTTCACCACATTGGGATAGATGCTCAAGGCATCTTCCGGCTTGCTCTCCTCACTGGCAACCACTTCCACATTGAACCGCTGACTCACCGTCAATCCGGCTTCACTCTTTGCCCGAACCAGGACTTCCGCATGTCCCGGCGTTCTCGCCTCCACCGTCAGTATGTCTCCGCTGCGTTGAACATTTGCCACATTTTTCGCCGTGTTCTCCACCTCATACATCAACGAGCGTCCTTTCAAATCCGCAAAATAATCCGTCAGCCTGAGGGATGTTCGCCTTCCGATTCCCACCAGATGCACATCCGGCAAAGCTTGTATTTGCTGCGGTGCCGCCTCTTTGTACAAAACCTCCACCGACATCGCCAGTTCGGCATATTTTCCATACTTGTCGCTCACCTTCAGTTGCAAGTCGTAATTGCCGGCAACGGAATAATCAGGAGCGAGGCGGAAAGTCAGCAGGGAATCCCCGATATTTTCCACCTTCACCCAATCCAAGGCAGGTGAAACGATGCAGGAAATCTGCTGCTTTTCGGGTTCTTTCACCTGGATATCGACCGCCCGTTCCGAACCTTCATTCAAGATGACAGTACCATTCCACTTCGGTAACAATACCGGCGGTAAATTTTTGTTCACCACCGCACTCACTTGCGGGGCATCCTCGCTCACGCCTCCCCAACGGTCATGCGCATTGATGGTGAAATAATAAGTCTGTCCCAAAGTCAATCCCTTGATGGTGTCCCGCAAGATTGTTCCGGTCGGTACATAACGAACATTGACCGTTTTGGTCTCCACGACAGCGTCCGGACTTTCCGGCTGCAAGGGCGACGTGCTCCAACGGATGACATAGTTGCTCATCGGACCGTCGGCAGCCGCCTTCACTTTCCATTCCACAATCGCCCAATCGTCATAAGCGTCAACCAAAATCAGATGAGACGTATCCGGTGCCTCCGCTGATGGCGGTGTCAACGCCAGACCGACATCGATACAGCCGACGCCCATCAATCCCCGATATTTCTGGTTGTAAGGGTCTATATCATGGGTCGCATTCACCAGACGATCCCACAACTCGTCCGGAGTATATCCTGTCCCTTGGAATTTGGACAATACCAAAGCCGCACATCCCGACATGTGGGGACAAGCCATGGAAGTACCCTGCAACCATACATACTGGTTATTGATGGAAGTACTCAGTATGGCATATTGTGCTCCGTAAGAAATGTCTCCCCCCGGAGCGGTAATGTTCACCCACTCTCCAAAATTGGAATACGGCGCCTTCTTGTAGTTATGTCCCATGGACGCCACTGTCAACACTTTCTCGTAAGCCGCCGGCCATGCCGTGAGATCGGTATTTTCGTTGGCAGCGGCAAAAATCACCAAACCGCCATTCATCGGTCCGTTCTGCTGTCTGGTATCGACATCCGTTCCGGCATATTTGATGAAATAATCAATCGCCGAACGCAATGCGGAAGCCCTAAACGCAGACTCGTTCCATCCAGTAACCGTCCAAGAATTGGAAGAAATCGTAGCTCCCATGTCCGCCGCATACACATACATATTGGGGTCAGTGGAACCCTCGCTTGCCCCTGTTTGCGGATTCGTATGAAAAATCTGGCAGCTCATCAGGCGCACCCCGTCTCCATTGCCGGAGCCTCCGGCAATTCCGCATACCCCGATGCCATTGCCATTCACGGCAGAAATCGTTCCGGCGCAATGCGTTCCGTGTTCATCGTGCGTAATGCCACCATTCCCCCGAATGAAATCCACTCCCGCTCCTGTCACATCCTTTGCAGTCACAAAGTTACAACCGTAAATGTCATCAACATAACCATTATTGTCATCGTCCACTCCTTCCTGTCCGTTCAATTCCGCCTCATTCACCCACATGTTTGCCGCCAAATCGGGATGGTTGTACTGGATTCCGCCGTCCATTACCGCCACGATCACATCGGGCGAACCGGTTTCAATCTTCCACGCCTCAAACACGCCGATATCCGCTCCCTCCATCGCTCCAGACAATCCGTTCACCGCCTCACCGGCATTGTGATAGTGCCACATCTCCGGCAAACGCGGGTCGTCAAACGGCATTTCCTCCTGCTCGCCCGCCCTGGTCATCCCTCTTCTCATCAAAGAACGCAGCGGTTCCAACGGCTCCTCTACAGCCTGGTAGTCACACAGGCGGATTTCCGGAATTTCTTCCACATATTCCACTTCCGACACGCCGCCCAAAGTCTGCACGGCACTGCGAGTCGCAATCTTCTCGTCAAAATAAACGTCATACCACAAATCCAGCCCGGCTTCCTTGTGGCGTGCCTCAAATTTCCCGGCAGGCGGAAACACCCTTTCCATCCGATAAACGCTCAAATCCACATTGGCAAGGTCCAATGCCGCAATGCCCGAAGACACTCCGCTACGGGTCTGCTTCACGTTTACCCTCTGAGCGGCATCCGCTTTCAATTTTACCCGAACATGCCCCTTCAATACAGGCATCTCCGCTTCCGCTCCCACCTGCTCCGGTGCTGTCTGCGGAATCATCTCCTCCTGCTGACAGGCAAAGAGAGAAAATAACAGAAATGTATATAAGATATAGTTTTTCATATCATTCCACAATTTAATTGTTTACCTGCTCATCACCGCTTTCGACATGGTCAACCACCAAAGAGCCCTTTCCCCATTCGCATAATATCCAGCCCCTCGAATAGTCGTCTGAGGATCAAATGTCAATGTCTTGTAATCTTTGGACGGGAAAATATTTACAGGAGTAAAATCATCCGGATCAGCATCTGAACTCCAAGGTCTAACCCACTTTATATCTATCAGACCATAACTACCACCAAAATTAACTTTTTCAGTTATCACCTCACCTAAAACAACCGCCATGGCTCCCGTTTCAACATCATAGCTAAGCCTCCACTTTGCCGAAAATTTATTTTCCCCAAACTTATCGCAATGTACCACCAGATATTTCAGATAATTCTCATCCTCTTCGGCAGGCGTGTCCCCTCCGGAAACCGTCACGGTTACCGAACTTGGCAGATTGGCTCCCGAGGGTATCGTCAACGTCCATTCTCCCATCAGGTCTTCATACAATTGTGCAAAGTCGAAATCATCGTTCATGATTTTCACCTCTGCCAACGTATCCTGAGAATCCAAAACGGCTCCTTCCACCGCAGCAAACCCAATCAACAGGTTCCGGTCAAGGTCATATACCTCATTGTCTATAAAATCAATCCGCACGCTATCCAGATATTTCCCCGCCGGCAAAGTCAATTCTCGCTGTTCAATCGTAAAATCCGTTCCTTCCACTGCCGTTCCTCCCCGAAGTTCCAGCGTCACGGTTACCGGTACACGGGAAGCCCCCTTCACCCGGACAGGCAACCACACCGCACCATCGCTCTCGATAGCCGATATACTCGTCTTGTCGAAACAAACATATACCGGCTCTTCGTCGTCCCGGATCGTCACTTTCATGGTGGCGTACACCGCTGACAACACCGAATGTTGATTTTCATAAATCTCAACCTCAAAATAACGGTCTCCGTTCAATTCGATGTCATCCACGATAGTCACCGGAACCGTCACCACTGTATCTCCTGCCGGAATGACATAAACCTGTGTCGTATCCACCAAATAATGCTCGCCGTAAACCGCCGTACTTTTATCCGGTAAAATCCGCAACCTGAACGATACTTCCTCGTCCCATGTCCGGTCGGTCTTCACCTCCATGCTCAACTGCGGCATTTCCTCGCTAACTGTCGTCAAAGTGTTGACAAATCCCAGCACGGGTTCTCCCTCGTTGCTCATGATGGTCACCCGGCAAACATCCGGAGTGGCAAGTTTCGCCCCTTTCACACCGACCACCTCGAACTCAAATTCCCGATCCGGCCGATATTCCGGATAATCCGTAATGTCCATTTCAAAATATCCGTTGCTTTTCCCTGCCGGAATGACAATCTCCCGGGAAACGAAATGATAATCCACTCCTTCCCTGGCACCATTTTCCGACTTGATGAAACCGGTTACGGTCACCGGCTGTGTTGCCGGCATTGACAACGTGACGGGAATCCGGAAAGGAGTGATGTTCTCCAGCGTCTTAAACGCACTGCTGCCCAAGGAAAGCATCGGCACGCGAACCGTTTCTTCGTCGTCGCAAGCCCACATCATTCCCGTAAACAGACAGCATATCAAAAATCCGATAAACTTATTCATATATCTCGTTGTTTTCATTATATTCATTCCTCAATCGCTTCACGGTAAATCAGCAATCCTTCGTAAGGAACCGCCACACCGCCCTCGGTCACCAATATCACCGTATTTCCGGAAATCACGGCATCCATGGCACCGGTGGGGAAAATGTACTCCTCGTAAGAATGGATACCAGTCAACTCCTTGCTACTCCATTTCGCTCCCCCGTCATGCGACACCGCCATTGTCAACCCCTTGCCGAACAGACTCATTGCCGGTTGGTAGAGATACAACCGTTTCATCGATCTGGCCAACAACGGATCATCCTGAAGCGAACTGCCGGCAAACGAACTCGTCTTCTCTGCCCCTGTCGGAGTAAAGTGATAAAGTGTACCATCACTCCCTGCAACGGTCGCTCCACCTGTCTGATAACCGTAATTCCCGGTCGGTATGGTTGCCTCTTCGGGTTCGGACCAGGTTGCTCCGCCGTCCTCGCTAATCGCCATTTTTCGAGAAACGGCATCCGATGAATGACTGATATACATCACCAACTTGCCGTCTATTTCAACCACGCTGGCACCGTCATTGCGCAATCCGGAAACCATGTCGCCCATGTTCCAATGGGCACCGTTATCGTCAGAATAAAGGGCTGCAACCGTTCCCCGGCTACCGAAACGGCATTGCAAAGGCAACACCAGTTTTCCGTCCGCCATCCGGATGCCATGTCCGGAAAGGGTAGACACCACGTAACCGTCCGCTTTTGCCTCCACGGCTCCTTCACCCTGCGACCACGAAGCTCCGCCGTCCGCAGATTCCAAATACTCTATCCGGTAATCTCCGTCCTGCTTGCCATTGAGATCCACCGTATAAAACAGATAAAGCTTGTCTCCCGCATTTACCACTTCGGGACGCAAATAGACACCACCGTCACCACCTTTCAATACGGTCCATTCCCCCCACGTCTGTCCGTTGTCCGAAGAACGTTTCAGAATAATGTCCGTGGCATTCGAGCGAACGGAAGCCAGTGATGAAGTCTGTGCCGTCACCTCGTGCCGTCCTTCCGCGAACAGCAGGGTCGTGCCGTCCACCGCAGCCAAAGCCGGTGCCTGAATATTCACATACTCCCGCTCCCGTTGCACGGCTACCGCTTCCGACATGACGTAATCCCCTTCGATGCTCAGGTCATAAAAACGCACGGCTCCTTTCCAAGGGTAGAACATCAGCGGAAAGACATGTTCCTGCATGGTTTCCGCAAGAAATCCCCACAACACTTTTTCTCCGATTCTTACCCATATAAAATTATCGACGCAACTGATTTCTATGTCAAAAGGCTCGCAAGGCGAGATGTAATTAGACAAACGAACATAATTAACACCCTCCAAGCAGTTTACAATAGATGAACGAAACAGATAAAGGTTAGTATTTACCCCGGAGGGAATCCAGTCAAAACCGAAATCAGCCTGCTGCGCCCATACAGCTCCCTCAAAGATAAAACGACTGAATGCCTTGACATTCAATACTTCCAATGCCATCCGGGCTTTCATCTTCCAGCGTTTTCCGGCTCCGTTTTCCACGTACAACCGCGAAAAAAGACCGTTGTAAACATAACTCAACTGATTGCCCCCGAAATTGTCCGCATTATCCGCACCGTTGATTTTGTGCTGACGGCAACCATAATACACCTTTCCGCTGCGGTCCGTTCCCTGCCGCCAGGACAGGTCGTCCGGCTCGGCAGACATGTTTACGGCAAAATCCGTGAATCCCAGTACCGACATCTTCGTGAAATCGGGCACTCCGTCCTTGATCAGCCAGATGGCGTTCGAACCATCGAAAGGGTCCGGCACCGTGTAGTCATTCGAATGGTCAACCACCTCCGCCGTTCCCGGCATATCGAAATGCTCCGCTTTGTAACAGCCCGTCAACAGCACCCCTGCTGTTGTCAGACAAGCTATGGCAAGTTTTAACCTATTTCCCATATATAATACTTCTTAAAATTATTTCCAACGTTCGGGCTCAATCGGCAAATACCAACTGCTCTCGTTCAACAAACGGTTGTACACCTCGTTTCTTTGGCTCTCGTCGTCGTATTTCGCCGAAACGGTACGGGCGATGATTCCCGTCTCTCCAAGCACCGTTTCGCGCAACAGCAGGTCATACCACCGTTTTCCTTCAAAGGCGTCTTCCCTCGCCTTTTCCTTGAACAGCAAATCGCGCAATGTCTGTTTGTCCATTGAAATGTCCGCCTTGTTATACTTCTGCATTCCTCTCGCCACCCTCACATCATTGAGAATGTCAAAGGCTCCGCCGGCATTTCCACGCTCGTTTTCCGCGATTCCTTTCAACAGCCAGGCATCCGCATGTTTCAGATTATACCAATGGGCTATGCTCTTGTAAGGCTCACGCATCGACCTGCCGTCCTCGTCCAAGCCGATGTATTTCCAAATCACCTCCTGACGGTTCACCCGCTTGTAGGAAGTTTTCAGACGGATATCCAACGTCTCGTCAAACAAACGGTCGCACACGGTCATTTTAGGCTTTACCAGGTATTTCCCGCCATCGGTCTCCACGGGAGAAGTGAATTCCTGCATCCGGTTGGTCCGGAAACCGCTTTCAAAAACATATTTGAAACCGAAAGAGTTGTAAAGGATTGCCGAAGCCGAAGCGGTTGTCGTGTATTGCGTTCCCCAAGTAGACGCCGCACCTAATTTTCCCTGCAATACGACAAATTCGCCCAAAGTAGCAGCCTCGTCATACAACCCGCACCACAAAGCCGCCTCGGTTGCCAACGTATAGGCGGCAAGCCGGTTGGCACGAATCAATTCCCAGTCGGTATCCGTACCAAACCCCATGTTGTACTGCGTATTGATCAGCAACTCCATCGCTTTGGCGAGGTCGTCCATAATAGCCATCCAAATTTTCTTCGTGTTTGCCGGTTTGAGCGCAATGGCACGCAACTCCTCGTCGGTCAGCGTAATGGTATTTAATTTCACCTCTTCTCCGGCATCATTGACATAAGTCACCTCGTCCGCAACCTCCTCCAGAATCAAAGGCACCTCCCCGAAAGTACGCACCAGTTGGAAATAACACCACGCCCGTAAAAAATAGGCTTCCCCGTAAAACGGCTTCATATTGGTCACCGTCACCTTGTCCCCGTTGGGCATCATTCTCGGCAGATTCTTCAGCTGATGGTTGCACCGGGCTATCGCCTTGTAAAGAAAACCGTAATCGGTATAGGGATTGATGACAGATACGGTATTGTTCAAAAACTCTCCGACATAAGTGTCTTTGGTTTCGCCCTCGACCACCAGGTCCGCACGGGCGGAGCCCCAAAGAAAGAACTTATGCGCTTCCGGAGCCAAAGAGGCATACATTCCCTCCGCCACGGAATTCAACTCGCTGTTGTTCGTATAAAAGTCATCGGGCGAAGCCCCGTTTTCCGGCTTAACGTCAAAAAAGTCACCGCAAGCCGTTAGCAGAACACAGGCTGCCACGACCGGCAATTTCCATTTGAAATATCTCATGCTCTTCATATTCCAGCAAATTAAAATGATACATTTAAACCGAATATATAGGAACGGGGAGAAGGAGTCGCTCCGAAATCCACCCCTCTTGACATGGCATCCACGCCTGAAAATACCTCAGGGTCGAAACCGCTATATCCGGACAGCGTCCACAAATTATTACAGTTGACCGAAACTTTGA
>CAYNXE010000082.1:7691-9540 GCA_964400995.1 uncultured Odoribacter sp. | reverse complement strand
CGGGACGCGTCCGGGTGGATAAAATAGACCACCAGGGCATCTTCAACGAGGAACTGAAACGCTATACCCACAACCTGAAAGCGATAAAGCGGATTATTGAGGAGAATTGACGGATTGTCGTTCCGTACTAAAATTGGCTTTCCGGGCCGCAGCAGAATAGCAGGTCCAGGATGCTCAGGTTGGGAGTGAAGGGGAAACGGTCGCTGAAAGTCTGGCGGTAGGGGCGGATGGGAAAATCGGTTTCGTTTTTTCGTCTGGCGGGTTTGGGATGAAAGGCGTCTCGGAGGTCCGTGTAGGTGGAGGTGCCTTCCGGGATGTAGTCTTCTGTCATTTGAACCGGGCGTTTGATTTTCAGAAAGCCGAGCACGGTTTCCAGTATGGCATTGTTTAAATCGAGCAGATACGTTTCCTTTTTTTCAAAAAAAGGCATAAGGTCGTCTATGTAATATTCGTAATAGGGGGAATTTTTGTATGCCGATTCGATGCCGCGGAAATGCAACTTCTGCCAGGGCGTGGCATAGATGATTTTCAAGTCTTTCGTCAAGGTCTTGCTGTTGGCTTTTGCCACCGGGACGGTCAGGGAAATGATGCCGTTTGCCGTCATGATTTCGCAGCGGTTCCGGTAGCTTTGCTTGCCGAAATGCTCGAAATGCTCGATGGTGACCTGCCGGGATTGCTTGATTGCCGAGAAATAGGAAATCGGGGCGAAATAGGCAGTGTTCAATAATAAGTTTTCCATTTCTCTTCCTTTGTTCGTTAGCCGATAGGATGACGACCGCTGTCGGTTGCTTTGCTGTCTGCAAAAATAGTAAAAAATATTTTGTCGGTCGAGGGTGTTAAAATGTCCTCCGATTTATTATCGAAGCGTGGCAGGAAATTTTAAAAATTGCAATCTCCGGATAACAAATTTATAAAATGCAAATTTTTGGCGTTAAAAGTTTGGTAAAAATTTGTAAATGCTTGAAATAGTTGCTATCTTTCGATTGCTGAATGAAACTGAACGTTGTTTATGTCTTGTTCAAAAGTAAATTTAGGTGCGGGAAGAAAAATGCCGTATTTTTCTGTGAGGCTGAAACTTTTACTTTGACACATCCGTAAAATGTTTGGATTTTCCTGTGAGAGGAATCGTTGTTAAGGTGTCGAGAATTTTTAACGACATGTAAATAGGTGAATAAGTATTAATGTCGCGGGGTGTGTACTTACATGTTTATAAAGATGAATTTTAAGCAGGATAAAGCATATTGTTAATGCTAATTGTGTTGTAAGATGAGATTGAATGTAACTGTCGATGAGCCCTTGTTGGAACCTTTCCTTCCGGTTATCCGTCGCAGGCATGAGAAGAGCGTGTTAAGGGAACTGGAGTTCACCGGGCGCGAAAAGTCGTTGTCGGATTGCTTTAACAATCATTTGTATTTTGGTTTGCACCGGACTGCGGACGGTGGATGGATGTTTCGTGAATGGGCGCCGAATGCCACGGCTATTTATTTGGTCGGGGAGTCCAACGAGTGGCAGAAGCGGGAGGATTTCAGGCTGCGTTCCGTTGGTGGCGGGGTATGGGAACTGGAATTGCCCGCCGAAGCGATGTGGCACGGTATGGATTATAAGTTATGGGTGGAATGGCAGGGAGGTTGTGGTGAGCGAATCCCTTCTTATGCCCGCCGGGTGGTGCAGGATGATATTTCCAAAATATTTACGACCCAGGTATGGGAGCCGGAACAGCCTTATCGATGGAAAAACGCCGCTTTGCCTCGGTGCGAACATCCGTTGATTTACGAGGCGCACGTGGGGATGAGTATGGAAAACAGGCGAGTTGCCACTTTCAACGAATTCAGGGCTTACGTGTTGCCCC
>CAYNXE010000082.1:0-7591 GCA_964400995.1 uncultured Odoribacter sp. | reverse complement strand
ATGGAAAACAGGCGAGTTGCCACTTTCAACGAATTCAGGGCTTACGTGTTGCCCCGGATTGCCGATTTGGGCTACAATATGATTCAGCTGATGGGGATACAGGAACATCCCTATTACGGTTCTTTCGGCTACCAGGTATCCAATTTCTATGCCGTCAGTTCCCGCTTCGGGACTCCCGATGACCTGAAACGCCTGATTGACGAGGCGCACGGATTCGGGATAGGGGTGATTATGGATTTGGTGCATTCCCATGCGGTGAAGAACGAGGCGGAGGGGCTGAGTTGTTTTGCCGGGGATTACGACCAGTATTTCTATTCGGGAGAGCGGGGCATACACAAGTTGTGGAATTCCCGTTGTTTCGATTACGGAAAGAATGAAGTCATCGGCTTTTTGTTGTCGAATTGCAAGTTCTGGGCGGAAGAGTTTCATTTTGACGGTTTCCGTTTCGACGGTATTACCAGTATGTTGTACTGGGACCACGGCTTGGGACGCGACTTTACGGAATATAAGTTTTATTATGACGGCAATCAGGACGAAGAGGCGATTACTTACCTGACTTTGGCCAACAAACTGATTCATGAAGTCAACCCTGCCATCATTACGATAGCCGAAGACATGAGCGGAATGCCGGGCTTGGCGTATCCGCCGGAGAAAGGGGGCATCGGGTTTGATTTCCGCATGAGCATGGGCGTGCCGGATTACTGGATAAAGCTGGTCAAGGAGAAGAAGGATGAGGAGTGGCATGTCGGGGATATGTTCTATGAACTGACCAACAAGCGCGCGGAAGAGCATACGATTAGTTATGCGGAAAGTCATGACCAGGCGATGGTCGGAGACAAGACCCTGTTTTTCCGCCTGGTGGACAAGGAGATTTATACCGGTATGAGCGTATTCGACCACAATCTGGTCATAGAGCGGGGAATCGCTTTGCACAAGATGATTCGGCTGCTGACGATTGCCACGGCAGGGGACGGGTATCTGAATTTTATGGGCAACGAGTTCGGGCATCCGGAGTGGATTGATTTTCCCCGGGAGGGCAACCAGTGGAGCTACGAGCATGCCCGTCGGCAGTGGAGCCTTGCGGACGATCCCAATTTGCGTTTCCGTTTTCTGAATGCCTTTGACAAGGCGATGATTGAAATGGTGAATAAGTCGTTTTTTTTCAAACCGATTCCGGAACCTGTCGTAAGAGATGAAAAACGCCAAATCCTGGTGTTCCGGAGAGGAGCGTATTGCTTCGTGTTCAATTTCAGTCCGGACAGTTCTTATCCGGATTACCAGTTTGAGATGGAAGCGGGAAAATATGTGCCGGTATTGGATACGGACGACAAGCGTTTCGACGGTCTCGGCAGAATTGACGATGGACAGGAACATTTTACCCTTTTCCGGGACGGGCGCAATTGGCTGAGCCTGTACATTCCTGCCCGGACGGCTTTTGTGCTGCAATTGCAGCAGGAGGTTGCAAATGAAAAGAAATAAATAAAAGAATAAAGTAAATATAGATTATGGCTTATTTGAAATTTAACAAGGATGAATTGGTGAATCTGGAATATTCACTGAAGCGTGAATTCCTGGCGACCAACCGGGCGGGAGGTTATCTGTCCTCGACCATTATTTGTTGCAATACCCGTAAATATCACGGTTTGCTGATTGTACCCGTTGACGAGTTCGGCGGCGAGAATCACGTGCTTTTGTCCGCTTTAGACGAGATGGTCATACAGCACGGGCAGGCTTTCAATCTGGGTATCCACAAGTATCCGGGCAATTACGAACCCAGAGGTCACAAATACATCATTGATTTCGAATATGAGCCGGTCTATACCCTGACCTATCGGGTGGGCGGAGTGATTCTGCGGAAAGAGATTGTGCTGGTGCATAACGAGGACCAGGTGCTGATTCGCTATACGCTGCTGGATGCCCATTCGGATACGACCTTGCGGTTGAAGCCGTTTTTGGCGTATCGGAACATCCATGCCTTGTCCAAGGCGAACATGACGGCGAATACCAAATACCAGGTGGTGGAGAATGGAATTTCTTCCAAGTTGTACACCGGTTTCCCGTCCCTGAATATGCAGATCAGCAAGAAGAACGAATTTGTGGCGACGCCGGACTGGTATTACAATGTGGAATATATGGAGGAACGGAACCGGGGCTATGATTTCCGGGAAGATTTGTTCGTTCCGGGATATTTTGAATTTCCGATAAAGAAAGGGGAAAGCATCGTCTTTTCGGCTTCCGTGGAACCTGCGGCGACTTCTCGTTTGAAAACGAAGTTCCAGAAGCTGGTGGAGGCGCGCGCGCCACGGGATAGTTTTGAGAATTGCCTGCGGTATTCGGCTTCGCAGTTTATCGTCCGGAGAGGAAAAGACACGGAAGTCGTTGCCGGTTATCCTTGGTTCGGCAGGTGGGGACGTGACACGTTCATCGCTTTACCGGGTATCACCCTGTCCGCATCGAACGATGTCAAGACGTGCAAGGACGTGCTGGATACCATGATTCGGGAATTGAACAACGGGTTGTTCCCCAACATCGGCAAAGACCAGAACGCTTCCTATAATTCGGTGGATGCTCCGATGTGGTTTTTCAAGGCGGTACAGGAGTACGGGGAGGCCATCCAGGATGATTTGGCGGTGTGGAAGAGTTACGGTGCCAAGATGAAGGCGGTTTTGAAGGCGTACCGGGACGGCGTGAATGACTATGTCAAAATGATGAACAACCATTTGATTTGGGCGGACGAGCCGGGCAAGGCGCTGACGTGGATGGATGCCATCGTGGGAGGCGTTCCGGTGACTCCTCGAGGTGGTTATCAGGTGGAAATCAACGCCCTTTGGTACAATGCCATTTGCTATGTGCTGAAATTGGCACGGACTGCCGGTGACACCCGCTTTGTGAAGGAGTGGGAGGATATGCCCGAAAAGGTAAAAGAAAGTTTTGTCAAGGTATTCTGGAGCAAGGAAAAAGGTTATCTGGCGGATTTCGTGAACGGCGAAGGACAGAATGTCTATGTTCGTCCCAATCAGGTGATTGCCTGTTCGCTGGAATACAGTCCGATTACGGACGAGATGAAGCGCGGGGTATTGGATGTGGTGAAGAGCGAGTTGTTGACACCTAAGGGATTGCGGACTTTGGCTCCGAAAAATGTCCATTACGAGGGGACCTACGAGGGCGACCAGGCTACCCGGGATCATGCCTATCATCAGGGTACGGTATGGCCTTGGCTCATCGGACCTTATATCGAGGCGAATTTCCGTCTGTATGGCAAAGAGTTTGTGAAGACCGCCAAGGAAATTCTGGCGGGTTTTGTGGACGACATGACGATGTACGGGGTTTGTTCGGTGGGAGAAATCTGTGATGGAAATCCGCCTTATGCTCCTAACGGTTGCATTTCGCAGGCATGGAGCGTCGGTGAGATTTTGCGTAGCGAGGCATTGGTCAGAAAATACGAGAAGGCGAAAAAATGAGGAGGGCTTGCCCCGATGGATTCCGGAAAGTTTGTCCGGAGAATTTAGAAAAAACGAAAGATTTATAATATGATGAAAACGAGAGTATTAATGTTTGGTTGGGAGTTCCCTCCTCATATCGCCGGAGGTTTGGGAACTGCCTGCCTGGGATTGACAAGAGGACTTGCCAAACAAGGGGTTGAGGTATTGTTCGTGATGCCGAAAGCCAGCGGTGATGAGGACCAGAGTTCTGCGCAAATCATCAATGCCAGTGACGTGGAATCCCTGTTTGAATATCAGGAGGTGGAGGAGTATTGGAAGAACATCAATTTTATGCAGGTCGGGTCGAATCTGATGCCTTATATGGATCCCGAAAGGTTTTCCTATGAAGTGAACAAAAGCATTCATGGGAGTAACGGAGAGAAGCGGATCGGTTTTAAAAACAAGTACGAATTTTCCGGAAAATACGGGGCAAACCTGATGGAAGAAGTGGCGCGCTACGCCTTGGTGGCTGCCACCATTGCCACCCAGCATCGTTTTGACGTGATTCATGCCCACGACTGGTTGACTTATGCTGCCGGAATTGCCGCCAAGAGGGTTTCCGGCAAGCCGCTGGTGATTCATGTTCATGCAACTGAGTTCGACCGGAGCGGTGAGAATGTGAATCAGGTGGTGTACAACCTGGAGCGTCAGGGAATGCTGGAGGCGGACCGGGTGATTACCGTCAGCAATCTGACCCGAGACATAGTCATTAACCGCTACCACATCAATCCGGACAAGGTTTTTACCGTTCACAACGCCGTGGATTTCCAGTCTTACCAGGACATGGAGGTCAGCCGGGGAATCGAGGAAAAAGTGGTTACCTTTTTGGGACGAATCACTTACCAGAAAGGTCCGGAATATTTCATTGAAGCCGCCCATAAAGTGCTGAAACGCTATCCGAATGTGCGTTTTGTCATGGCAGGAAGCGGGGACATGATGAATCGTTCCATCCGGCGTGTCGCCAAATTGAAAATGGCGACGAAATTCCATTTTACCGGTTTCTTGAGGGGGCAGGATGTTCAGAAGATGTTTGCTTACAGCGACGTGTATGTGATGCCTTCCGTTTCGGAACCTTTCGGTATCTCCCCGCTGGAGGCGATGCGTTCGGGTGTGCCGACCATCATCTCCAAGCAGTCCGGTGTGGCGGAAGTCTTGAAACATGCCATTAAAGTGGATTTCTGGGATGTCGATGCCATGGCGGATGCCATTTACGGTCTTTTGGCCTATCCCGGTTTGTCGGAATTTGCCGCCAAATACGGCTTGAACGAGGTGAATACGCTGAAGTGGGAGAATGCGGCATTCAAGCTGAAACAAATCTATGAAGATGTGAAAAGTAGATGAAATAATGAATAAATAAATATAAAACCATGAACAAGAGAATTTTATGCTTGTATTTTCAAGTGCATCAACCGGTCCGTTTGAGAAAATACCATTTCTTTGATATAGGGAAGAATAACGATTATTACGATGATTTCGCCAACCGGACAATCACCCGCAAGGTGGCGGAGCGGTGTTATCTGCCGGCCAACCGGATGCTGCTGGATTTGATAAAGAAATACGGAAAGAATTTCAAGGTGACTTTTTCGATTACCGGATTGGCGATTGAGCATTTCCGGATGTATGCTCCGGAGGTCATCGACAGTTTCAAGGAACTGGCGGCAACCGGATGCGTGGAGTTTCTGGCGGAAACCTATTCCCATTCATTGGCTTGTCTGGTGGACGAGAAGGAGTTCAAGCACCAGGTGAAACGCCATACTGCCTTGATGAAGGAGTTGTTTGACGTGAAACCGGTGACTTTCCGGAATACCGAATTGGTCTATTCCGACGAAATCGGTGAAATGGTGGCCAATATGGGCTATACGACCATGTTGACCGAGGGCGCTCGCCATATCCTGGGGTGGAAGAGTCCGAATTACGTGTACACCAATTCCATTAATCCGAAGTTGAAGTTGTTGTTGAAGAATTTCCGTCTGAGCGATGACATTGCTTTTCGCTTTTCCGATCGGAAGTGGGACCAGTGGCCTTTGACCGCCGATAAGTTTGCCGCATGGCTGAACAATGCCGACGGTGAAATCGTCAACCTGTTTATGGATTACGAGACGTTGGGCGAGCATCAGGCTGGAGATACGGGCATATTTGATTTCTTTGCCTCTCTTCCGGAACAAGTGTTCAAATGTTCCGATTTTGAGTTTTTGACTCCGAAAGAGGTGGCCGCCAAGCATCAGCCTGTCGCTCCCTTGCATGTGCCTTACCCCATTTCGTGGGCGGACGAGGAACGCGACCTGACCGCCTGGCTGGGTAATGAATTGCAGAACGAGGCATTCGAGGAGTTGTACAAGACGGGCAACAAGGTGTACAATCTGAAGGATGAGGCACTTTTGCGCGATTTCGACCGTTTGCAGGCAAGCGACCATTTTTATTACATGTGTACCAAATTGTTCTCGGACGGTGCCATTCACCAGTATTTCACCCCTTATGACACCCCCTACGAGGCTTTCATCAATTACATGAATGTGTTGAACGACTTCATCCTGAGGGTTGACCATGCCGTGGCGAAAGCACAGAGCAAAGCCGAAAAGACGAAGCCGGAAGGAGTTGTTGCCGGGGATAAGAAAAAGAAAAAATAAATCATTACTTTTGCGATTCGAAAAAATAACACGCTAAATAATAATATGGACAACAAATTGAAGAATCCTGCTTACCTGTTTGAAGTAAGCTGGGAGGTTTGTAACAAGGTCGGGGGAATCCATACGGTGATTTCCACCAAGGCCCTGAACATGGTGAAAGAGTACAGCAATAGTCATATCCTTATCGGACCGGATGTATGGCGTTATACGGAGCGGAACCCTGAGTTCATCGACGACCAGCGTTTGTTCCGTTCCTGGCGGCAGCAGGCTGCACAAGAGGGGTTGCGCATCAAAGTGGGGCGTTGGAATGTGGCAGGAGAACCTATCGTCGTTTTGGTTGATTTCAGTACTTTCATTACTCAGAAGGACGAGATTTTTGCTTCGTTCTGGGAAAAATATAAATTGGATTCCATTAGCGGGCAGTGGGACTACATCGAACCGGCTTTGTTTGGTTACGCCGCCGGCAAGGTGATTGAGAGCTTTGTGCGTTTCAATTCCTCTTTGCGGCAAAGGGTCATCGCCCAGTTCCACGAATGGATGACCGGTGCCGGATTGTTGTATCTGAAGAGCGCTATGCCTCAGGTGGGATGTGTTTTCACCACCCATGCGACGGTGCTGGGACGGTGCGTTGCCGGGAACAGTCTGCCGTTGTACCGTGAAATGGAGAATTACGTGCCGGAGGAGCTGGCGCGTCGCTTCAATGTGATTTCCAAGCAGTCGTTGGAAAAGGCTGCCGCTCATCATGCGGACTGCTTTACCACCGTAAGCGACATCACGGCGGCGGAATGCGCTCATTTCCTGGACAAGAAAGTGGACATTGTCACGCCCAACGGTTTCGAGAACGTGTTTACGCCGAAAGCGGACAAGTGGGAAGGCAAGAGAAAGGCGGGACGCGACAAGTTCTTGCAGATTGCCCGGGCTTTGCTGGGACGTCCGGTCAGCGACGATGCTCTTTTGGTGGGCATCAGCGGACGTTATGAATTCAAGAATAAGGGTATCGACGTGTTTGTCGATGCCATGGGACGGTTGAACCGTGAAGCCGGTCTGAAAAAGGAGGTACTGGCGTTTATCCTGGTGCCTGCCGGACACACGGGACCGAACAAGGAATTGTTGCAGAATCTGGAGGCTGCCGGTCAGCCTGTTGCCAACGGCACTCCTTATCTGACGCATTATTTGTCGGACGAGGCGAATGATCCGGTGATGAATCGGATTAAGGCAGTGAACTTGCGGAATACGGAGAACGACAAGGTGAAGATATTCTTCGTGCCGAGTTACCTGAACGGAGATGACGGCGTGTTCGATATGCCGTATTACGACTTGTTGGTGGGCATGGATTTGACGGTGTTCCCGTCTTATTACGAACCCTGGGGCTATACGCCGCTGGAGAGTCTGGCGTTCAAAGTGCCTACGCTGACGACGACTTTGGCAGGTTTCGGACTTTGGGTGAAGGAACATTACAATATGGAACACCCGGGTATCGAG
>CAYNXE010000081.1:0-9596 GCA_964400995.1 uncultured Odoribacter sp. | reverse complement strand
ATAAGTAACCTCCCCTTCCAGCCACTGCAAGGTCAACGGGGTTTCAGTTCCCGTTTCCAAATCATAGAGATACAACGCATTATTATCCACGACATAGATAACCGCGGCATCCATTCCATTGCCAGCAAACACGCTGCCCGTCGCCAGATGCTTGCCAGACGCAATCGTGCGCACGTTCACATTTACTGAATACAACGCAAACGTAATTTCTTCTGCAGTCACCTGAAACAACAAACGCTTAGCGCTATTCCGGTCTTGACACAAAAACCAGGCAACATCTCCCGAAGCAGCATAATTCATCCCCGAAGCCAGGCATTCCAAATCCTCCGCACGGATGCCTGCCGGCAATTCATAATATGCTTCTCCTGTCAAAATATCTTCTTCTGCCAAATCTCCCGCACTCATCTCACAAAGGCTATGCGTTTCCTCATTCCAAAAAACAGTTGCCGCCATTCCTGCATTCAACGATTGAATGAACTTACTTCCCCCCTCTATCTCAGGCACTCCCAATTTACCACTGGAAACTCCCGCGCTTGAACGATAAAAACCTTTATTGGAAAGATATATAATTCCAATCGCATCCATCATTGCCGCACAAAACGTTTCATCTGCCGCCATCGATTCAAACATTAGATTTCCACGACTAAACGTTTGATACATATCTTCCGTCCGGAAAGCGCGGTAATCCTGCTCTCCAAAGACGTGTATCATATTATCCACCTTCATTTCCTGGTCGGCCTCGTCAATATATCCGTTATTATATATCACTGACAACCCTACCGGTTTTCCAGAAAGAGGCGCCCCCAACAACGATTCCATCAAATCACCTACCAATCCGTCTTCCGTCAGCAAATCCAGCTCCGTATTGCCGTCGGCAGTCTCCTTCAGGATATAGAACCCCTGCGAAAAAGGCGTCGACGTTTTCAATGAGAAAGTGGCGGTCTGTGTGTATGAATTAGGCGCCGTCGCCTCGAACACCACCGTATAGGCTCCCGACGGCAGATTCACTTCGTACGCCAGTTCCTTCGCCTCGCCAATGGGATATGCGCGGTAATCGCTCTTTTGCTCAAACGAACCGCCATAGATATACCAGGCATATTTCATTTCCGATTCCGGATAGCCCGCCTTCACGTCGGGCGACACCTGCAATACATTCCCGTTGTAGGAGATGATAGAAACCTCTTTTTCAGGCAAGCCTTTGATTTCAATCTCGCCTACCTCTACCGTGCCGAGCGAACTCTCGTCGTCAAAACAAGCCGTCAGCCCGAACACAAAGGATAACAATATATAAATAATCTTTTTCATAATATTCTTGTTTTCAATTATCCCACTTTGCTTTAAACTCTACCGGCGTTCCGTCTTTTTCTCTGTAAACATCCTCTCCAGCTTCTTGACGGGCTGCATTCTCTTCCGCCAATCTCTTCTTGAAGAATGAAGTCAAATAGTTTAAATAAGCCCCATCTCCTGCCATAAATTCCTCGATACATTCAGCATCCCATGTCTTGCCCGTCCATTCAATCATCAAACGATGTTTTACCTCTCCGTATGCTCCGATATAATCAGACAAACTATAATAGGTCGAACCAGCATACCAGTTATCCGGCTGCGCCAACCTATCGGTAATTTCCATCGTTCGGGTATCCAAACCCTCATAACCCGGCAGGAAATAGCCGTTGTCCTTGAAAGCGAATTTCAGCGTCACCGTCTTTTCCGTCAATTCGAGCGCCCGCAACACCACCACGGGAATCAGCGCCCGGCTTTTGCCGCCTTCCACCCGGTAGAGCGGCGCCAGTTCCGGCGCGTCGAACGCCACGTAATGCACTCCCGCCACGGCATTCTCAACGCCCTCCACCTCTATCTGCCGCAACGCCACGGGGCGCGCCTCATCCGAGAGGAATCCCATGGTCTCCACCTCAAACCACACGGTGTCACGCTCCGCCTCCACCGTGCTTGCCAAAGCAAACGAAAAAGAATAAAACCGGTTTTGGTCTTCCACATCACCCGCATCCATCAGCGTGCTGTCGCTGTTGTAATACACGAAATTCAGGCGGCAGTCCGGCGTGTCGTATTTCTCCAGGGCATTATCGTCGCAGGCAGCCATTGCCCCCAACAAACACAGCCCCGTCCATAAACTATATACTTTTTTCATCATCATCGTTATTAAAGGTTAGGATTAAATTCCGTTTGGGGCAACGGCAACACATACACCTTCTCCCCTGCGGGGTCTGCATACCATTTGATGGAAGCGGCACCGAAACGCTTGTAAACGTAGAACATCTGCCCCTCGGCGTAGAACTCGCGGCGGTATTCGTTCAGCAGGAACGTCCGCAATTCATCCTTTGAAGCGAAATCCGTCAACAAGGAAGATGCCACGGCATGTTCCTCCATATAGGCCTTGAAAAGCGTGTTAGCCTCTGCCAATCCCGCCGTCTCCATAGCAATCAAATATACCTCGGACATCCGCAACATCGGTATGATCTGGTGGTAAAGGTTATGCGCCACATTACTGCCTGTGCCGTTATCCTTTTCTTCCCACCAATACTTCACAATTGCCCGATACGAACCACCCTCAGGCGCAGAACAGGAACTCCAAAGATTTCGGTAACGATTATGGGGCGATAAATTATTAGCCGGCAGGTCGGCATACAATTCACTATACATATCATCGGAAAGTAGCAAAAAATTCCCGCGTACCTGCCCTTTCGAGCCACCGTTCAAGACGGTTGTCGCATTGTCCAGCAAATCATATTTGCTCATATAAAAGAGGCATTCATTCGGACAAGCCATATATCCGGCAGCAATGTCTGCCCGTCCGCTCATCTTCATCACTTCCTTGCCGTCCGCATCTTTAGCACCAATCACCGCCTTGGCAGCCGCATAGGCACCTGCCTCGTCGCCGATGTAAAGCAGCATCCGCGCCTCCAGTGCCTTCACCGCATAGTAGTTCAGACGCGACTGACGATTACGCAGATGGTCGTCCGCTACGTTTGCACTGCCGTTCAACTCCGCAAAGGTGTATTCAAACAGTGGGTCGTTGTCCTTCAACAACTCCAGCGCGCTTGCCACATCCTTTTTCAGCAGCTCCACATAGGCATCGAAGGCATAATATGCCGGCATCTCATAAATGGAGGTCGTGAAGGAATAGGGCAGCGACACGGGGGGCTGTGCTCCCTTCGGCATTTGCCCGAAGAGGCGCAGCACGTCCAGCTGGCAATAGGCACGGATGGCATACGCCTCGCCCTGCACCACCTTGCGCATGGATTCGTCCGCAAAGACATTGCCCTGCTCGTCGGCATACTTGATAATCATGTTCGCCTGCACAATCACGTTGAACAACTTGTCATACATCGCCGCAATCGCATCGCGGGCATAATCCTTTGTATAATCGTGCTTTGACAACTCCTCGTCCGCATAACGGGTCGTATTATCGTCCACCACCCACAGGTTTGCCAGCGATTCAATGTTCGACATGGTAAGCCGCTGCCCGTAGGCATCGTTGTCCGCCATCGTCATATAACATCCCGTCAGGGCATCGAAAAAGCCGCTGACCGTGGAGAACTGGTCATGGTCTTTCTGCTCCGTATCGGGACGCACGTCCAGCCAGTCGTTGCAGGACGCCAGGCAGAAAGCCACTGCTAATATCAATATTATCTGTTTCATCTCTCTTGTTTTATTTCATTAGAACAAAATCTTTATACTTCCCTGGACGTTGCGGGCAAACGGATAGCTCGTACCGCGCTCCAGACGCGTGGACGACCAGTGGAACAGGTCGTTCATATTGACGCCGAAAGTCACGGAATTGAGGTGCAACTGCTTGCGCACCCAGTTGCTGTCCCAGCGGTATTGCAGGCTGGCGGACTGCAGTTCAAGCACGTTGTCTTTCATCACAAAGCGGGAAGTGGCACGCGTTTCCTCACTACTGCCCCCTTTATAAAAGGAATGGTCTCCCGGTTTCATCCAGCGGTCGGTATACACCCGGCGGTCTACATTGGAGTTCCTTATCTGGTTATAGGTCACTTCCACACGGTCTACGAGTGTCTGGTTATAGGTCTTGCCGCCCCAATAGTAGCCGAACGACACGTTGAAGGTCAATCCTTTCCACATCACCATGGTGTTCAGGTTACCGCGATAGAGCGGGTCTTTCGAGCCTAAAAAGGCCTTGTTGCCCGCCAGCCATTCGTCGGTGATGTTCCCGTCACGATCAAGGAAAATCTCGCGGCCCGTACTCGGGTCGATGCCTAATGAACGCACGGCGTAGAGGGAATTCTGCGGCCTGCCCTCGTAGAAAAGGTTCGCCACATCGGGAATCTTTGTCACGTCATCGGTATTCAACGCCGCTTCCGTCTGCGCCTTTACCGCCTCGGAAAGCTTGGAAATCCAGTTCTTGTCATAGCACAACTGCCCGCTGACCAACCAGTTCAACTGCTTTTCGCTGTTGCGGATAACATAGACGGTGGCAGATGCCTCCCAACCGCGGTTCTTGACCGCTCCGACATTGGCAATGTAGGAGGAGAAACCCATGGAATGGGGCAAGTCCATGCTGGACAACAGGTTGTTGGTGGTCTTGGTGTAGAAGTTGAATTCTCCCTTGAAGCGTCCGAGGAACATGCCGAACTCCGTGCCCACGTTAAACTCATCGGTGGTCTGCCACGTCAGTTTGGGGTTTCCCCATTCCGTCAGAGAAGCGCCCGTCCAGTTCATATAACGGTTGCCCGTCTGGTAAGCATACACGGTAGAAGCACCCGAACCGGACCCCTGCTGCGAACCGGTTTGCCCGTAGGAGGCTTTCAGGCGCAGGGTGTTGAGGGTCTCGTTGCCTTTGAGGAACTGCTCGCTGTGGAGGTTCCATCCCAAGCCGACACTCCAGAAGGGAGCGTATTTCTTGTCGCTTCCGAAGGTGGAACTACCGTCCACGCGTGCCGAAGCATCCACATAATAGCGGTTGTCGTAAGTATAGTTGACGTTGCCCGTAAAGCCCAACCGACGGCTTTTGTTCTTGTATCCCGAAGGAACGCCGTCTTTCTCGTAAGCGGTTGCATTGCCGATAAAGTTCATATTCTCGTTGGAGAAGCCCTCGAAAACAAAGTTGTAATTGGTGGACTTGCTACCGGAAACGGAGTAGTCCAGACCGACGTAAAGGGAGTGTTTCTCCTTGAAAATCTTGTTATAAGCAAGCGTAATGTTTCCGCTGGTGGTGATGGAATTACCCGTACCGTATTCATACCTGCCCCTCCGGAAAAAACCATCTCCATCCGAACTATATATATTGGCATTGTCACCGGTCGTAAAATAAGAGTGATTTGCTGGCAAGAAATAATCGCTGTGACTGTTGTTGGAGGTGATACCGAACTGTCCGCGCAAGGTCAAGCCTTTGATGATTTTCCAGTCGATGGCGAAATTATTGGTCAGTTCCTCGTAACCATCTTTATCCATTGTATTCAAGGACGCATCATACAAGGGGTTTGCCTCACCCCGACCTCGAGTCGAGCCATAAAAACCCTCCAAATAAGTCCGTAAGTTTCCGTTTTCGTCATAGGGGGAGTTATAGGGCTGCTGTTTCACGTAATCGCTGAAATTGCCATAGTTGCTCTCGCGCCCGCGGGTCACGCCATAGGAGGTGTAATTTTTGAACGTGAGGTTCTTGACCGTGTACATCAAAGTAACGGAACCGTTGAACGTACGGCGGGAAGAGTTTTTCATGGCTCCCTGCACCTCTTTGTAATTGGTGGTGGCGCTCCAGCGGAACTGTTCGCTACCGCCTTCCAGACGCACGTTGTAGTGCGAGCCGACACCCGTGCGGATAGGCTTGTCAATCCAGTCGGTCGTTGCTCCGGACAATACCCGGTGTAAACGCTCATTATACACACTTTTATATGTCATATCTTGGTCTGGAGAAAATCCACGATACAAATCGAGCGAGTTCTCCAGTTCCAGCTTCTCCGCCGCAGTCAGCAAATCATAAGAAGTCAGGTCGGGCACCTCCAGGTCGATACCCACCTCGGCATTCACGCGGAGTTTGCCGGCTTCGGGCTGTTTGGTCACCACCACGATAACACCGTTTGAACCCCGCGAACCGTAGATAGCCGTGGCAGCGGCATCTTTCAGGATGTTGATGCTCTCGATTTCATCGTCGTTGTAGTCCATCAACTTTTCCAACGAAATTTCGAAACCGTCCATGATAATCAGGGGCGTGTTCACGGCATTGGAAGCCGACTCGTTGTATTCCTGCACGCTCATGGGAAGGGAAGAGTTACCGCGGATGTTGAGCTGCGGCAATGCGTTGGGGTTACTACCCGCCACATTGTTGACCGCAAAGTTGAGGGAAGCATCCGCATTCTTCAAGGTCTGCAGAAGGTTCTGCCCGCGATGTATCTGCAGGTCTTCCTTGCTGATGGTGCTGACGGAACCGGTGTAACTCTCCTTCGCCTTTTTGAAGATACCGGTCACCACCACTTCGTCCATTTCTGTGGCATCTTCTTCCATGACCACCGTCAAGGGTGTCGTGTCGTTCACCTTTACTTCCTTGGTTTTCATTCCGACAAAGGAGAATATCAGGGTCACCGACTCGGATCCTGTAATCGAAAAGCTGAAACGCCCGTCAACGTCCGTAGAAACGCCCAAGGTCGTTCCCTTGATTAATACGGACACTCCCGGCAGAGGGATTCCCTCCTTGTCTTTGACCACTCCGGTCAATTCGAGTTTTTCCGGCGCCTGGGGAGAAGCCAGTTTGGGAGAAATGACGATGACATCGTCTTCCAACCGATATCCCAAACCGGTGTTTTTCAAGCATTCCGCCAGGATTTCGCTCAAATCCCGATTCTCCGCCGAAACGCTGACTTTGTTGACATGCCGGAGTTCATTGCTACTGTACATGAACTCGTAGCCGGACTGCCGGGTAATCTCCTGAAAAATTTCAGGCAAAGTCTTGTCTTTCGCCTCCAAACTCAAACGAATTTGCGAATACGTCCGGGCAGAGACCGTTGACAATCCCAGAAGCAGCAAACAAACACAAATTTTCATAGTCAAATACATTTTCCGAACGACATCAGGCCACGACCCGATATCCAAATCCCGATTTTTTTTCATAAATTTGTTTTGTAAAATTAATAATTGCCATTCGCACAATGGCGTTACTCATTGTTTTCCAGGAAGATGTCGCACACATCTTCCTGTTTTATCATTCAGCAAGAACTTCTATCGTCCGTCCGTTCCGCACAAAACGGATATGCGTTGTCAGTTCCAGTTTGTCCAATACCTGTTCCAGATCCTTGTATTTCGGCAGATTCCCGGTAAAACGAATCTCCCGGACATCCGTATCCCGAAGCACAAATGCGACATCATACCAGCGTCCCAATTTGCGCATCACCTCCTCCAGCAAATCATCGTTGAACACAAAACGCTGGTCTTTCCAGGCAACGTAGGCTCTCACATCCACTTTCCGGACTTCCGGTTCCCCTGAAAGATAATTCAATTGCTCGCCGGGTTGCAGTTCCCGGGAATGGCTTCCCGCATTGACCTTCACTATCCCCTCTACCAGCGTAGCCTGCTGGGTTTCCAGAGGATAAGCCTTGACGTTGAAAGAAGTCCCCAGTACTTTGATTTCCAGTTTTTCCGACTTCACGACAAAGGGAAAATCCCTATTTTTCGTCACCTCGAAATAGGCTTCTCCCGCCAGCACGACTTCTCTTGTCTCACCGGTAAAAGCCACCGGATATTTCAGTTCCGTCTCGGCATTCAGCCACACACGGGTCCCGTCGGACAACGTCAGTTGGTATTCAGCCCCCCGGGGGACGGTTATCGTATTGTACCCTTCAAAAATACCGGAATCGCCCGTGGAATAATTCAGGCTTTTCCCTTGCACACGGACATCGGCAGCCTGTTCCTTGAACCGAATCGCCAAACTGTCCGACAGCAGCACCTGTTTCCCGTCCGACAAGGTCAACACGGCACTTGCCCTGCCCGGTTTAATTGTCTCTGCCACCGGCTGAACATCCGATTCCCCGTCCTGCGTCCGGGAGAAGAAAGCCAATGCCACGCCGACCAGCATAGCTCCTACGGCAGCCACAGCCGTCCAACGCCTTCCGATGCGCAACCGGTTCATCTTTTTCTTGCCACTCTGGAAACGGAGATACCCCTCCCCGGAGGAAAACAAGCGGTGTTCTTCACGGGCTTTTTCCAGAAATCCCACCCGGGTGAACTCCTCGTACATCCGTTGGTGTTCCTCGCTTTCTGCCAGCCAGTCCGCCAATTGCTTCCGCTCTTCGTCATCAAGTACGCCGACAATCGACTTTTGTATCAATACCGCTATTTGAAAAGGATAGTCTGTCATATCTCTTTTTGTTTTTTATTAAAACACCACCTACGACCAAAAGTGTCAAAAAAAGAGAAATTTTTTATTTTAACTTTCAAATCGCCAAATATTGGGCTTTCATTTTCTCGCTCTAAGCATAATTTAAGTACCTTTGCATTGGGACAAAACAAACAGGATATGACCTCATCACGACATTCTGCCCGCAAATGGCTCGAACTATTGCACGACGGAAAAGAAGAAGCCTACCGGATTCTTTTTGAGGAATATTATCCGCTCCTGGGTGTGTTTGCCATGAGGTATGTCAAAGACAAGGAGGTTGCCGAAGACATTGTGCAGGATGTCATACTGGAGTTGTACAGCCGGCGACTGCAATTTGAAACGCCGGTCGCCTTAAAAGCGTTTTTATACCTATCCGTCAAAAACAAGTCACTCAATTTCCTGCGCCACAGGCAAGCTCAGGAACGTTACCTGAACCATACCCCGGAAGAAGAAAGTTTTTTCCTGAACAACATCATCCGCGAGGAAGTGTATTATCATTTGCAGAAAATAATCGGTGAATTGTCCAGTCCGGTCCGGCAAATCTATGAACTGACCTTACAGGAACTTTCCAACGAGGAAATAGCCGAACAGCTCGGCTTGTCCGTCGATTCCGTCAAAGCCCACAAAAAACGGGGCAAACAGATATTGAAGGAAAGACTGAGGGAACTGATGGCATTTCTCCGGACAAGCTTCCGTCTTGCCCCGGATATGTCATATCCCCTTGTCCGCGCCGTTCGCTGACTTTCCGTTCCACGGAATCAGATTTTTTCCACATCCGTTTTCGCCACCCACTCCTCGTTGTCGTCAGCCAGACAAACCATCCTCCACCGATTTCAAGTCCCTGCTTTACCAAGCCGTCAAGGCCTTGATGACCGTTTGTGATTTCGGAAATTATTTCCGAGATTTGCTCTTGTGTAAATTCCATGTGTAAATCTTGTTATGGTTGTTATTTTTCTTTGCATTTACAAAAATAATCATTGATGAGATTTACACACTTTTGGGAACACTATCTGGTTGACAAAACTATGGTTATTCTGCGAAACAAAAGCAGACAGAAAAGAGACAAATGACGCCAAATCAATGAATTAATGTTAAAATCGTTACGGTTTTTACCATCCGTCCTATCGTAACGATTCGGTAACGATTTTTTGTCCTAAGGTGGCTTTTTGGGGGATCCGAAAGGATGCTTCAGAAAAGAAAAAACCTTTCTAAAACATTCGTTTAGAAAGGTTTTGCTTAACTTTGC
>CAYNXE010000080.1:0-9631 GCA_964400995.1 uncultured Odoribacter sp. | reverse complement strand
GGAGGACACCTATTTCTACAAGCTGTACTACCGCACGGCGACGGGCAACCGGGTGAAGACGGGATACGTCATGCTGGTACGCTAACAGTAAAAGAAGATACGGTTTATCAACCCACAAATCGGCATTTTCTTTGGATAATTCAGGCATTATTTGTACTTTCGACAAATTTTAAATGAACAACCCGCATGAAAATGAACTCTTTGTTAAAAACTCTCTGTTTATTGTTTGCCATCACTGCCTGCACTCATGCCTCGGCAACCGATGCTTCTGAAAATAAAAAGCCGGACTCGGCTACTGAAACAAAAGCGAAAATCACCGCCTTTTTCACAGATTACCTATCAGGGAAAGAATCCCCCTTTACTGAGAATTCCGCAGTAAAGCCGAACGCCATCAAGGAGGCGTCACAGCTTGTGTGGGATGCCTGGGTAGAGGCGAACAAGAAACTGCAGGAACCCCAGTTGCCGGCATTAGTCCCCTTGTCCCAGGGCAATTCCGGACGCTGGGAGCTTCCTGCTAATCTGGAACCTGACGCCGTCATGCCCTTTTACTGGGGCAGCAAAGGCGAAGCACGTCCCGAAGGAGGATACCCCCTGTATGTTTACACCCACGGTTCAGGACACAAAGATGCCGAGTGGGCAACCGGACTGCAAATATGCCAAATGTTCGATGACGCCCCTTCCGCCTATTTCATTCCGCAGATTCCCAACATGGGCGAATACTACCGCTGGTGGCAAAAAGCCAAGCAATATGCCTGGGAAAGACTGTTGCGCCAAGCATTCGTGTCCGGAGAAATCAACCCCAACAAAGTCTATTTCTTCGGCATCTCCGAGGGTGGCTACGGCAGTCAGCGGCTTGCCTCCTTCTATGCCGATTATCTGGCAGGCGCAGGTCCCATGGCAG
The DNA here is from genome assembly GCA_964400995.1 of uncultured Odoribacter sp. Classification (GTDB taxonomy): domain Bacteria; phylum Bacteroidota; class Bacteroidia; order Bacteroidales; family Marinifilaceae; genus Odoribacter. The sequence continues at coordinate 8,730 of CAYNXE010000080.1, read as the reverse complement.
GAGGAGAACCGTTGAAAAACGCTCCCGCCGAAAACTGCCGGAACATCGCTTTCTCCCTGCTGACCGGAGCAGACGACTGGGGATTTTACCGAAACAAACTGACCCAATACGTGAGTGATGAATTCGACCGGCTGCAACAAGCCTATCCGGAAAGTTTCATCCACCGGATAGAACTGATTCCCGGCAGACAGCACGCCATCGACTATCGCCCCACCACACCGTGGCTGAAACAATACACCCGCAATCCTTACCCGAAATTCGTCAGCTGGGAGAATTTTGAAATGGACGGACTATACCGGAAAGGATTCTACAACCTGTATGTCAAGGAACGTTCCAACGACACCGAGGACTCTCGCACCTATTACGAACTCACCATCCAAAACAACGAAATCAACCTCAAGGTGGACGAGGTATTCTACAAAGCCGTGGAAATCGACCCGAACTGGGGCATACAGCTCAAATTTGAAAAAAGCTATCAACCGGCAAAAAAAGGCAAGGTAGTCATCTATTTATGCGACCAACTGGTGGACCTGAACAAAAAAATCACCGTCACCGTCAATGGCAAAAAGGCCTTTTCCGGCATCGTGAAACCAGACCTCAAACACTTAGTCAACAGTTGCGCCACCTTCTTCGACCCGGAAAGACTCTATCCGGCAGCCATAGAAGTAGATATTGCCAAATAGCGCAATAGTTAGTTCATAAGGTTCATAAAGTAAAAAGTTTATAAAGTACAGCACTCCCAAAGGGCGCAACTTTATAAACTTTACGAACTTTACAACTTTATGAACTTTATAACTTTACAAACCTTTTACTAAAACAAGCAGTCCTTCCTCATTCCCGGTTCGGTCCGACACCTTGATTTTCACTTCATTGACTTGTCCTCTCTCAAATACGGGTTCATCCAGACTGCATTCCAACACATCCGTCCGGGGGTCATAGGTAAACAGGCACCATTTGCCATTCACTTCTCCCCGATAGAGCGCGATCCCCGAAAGGTCATCCGTGATCTTGAAGCGCAGAATGCGCCCCGGAAATTTCCCCAAACAAACAATCTGCGGTTTCTCCCGGTCCTCCACCACCGTATATCGGTTCAGATAGCCGATGCGAGCCTCAAGCCCGTCCGGCGTCCAGGTCGTTTCCACCGGAATCCGGCGTCCGTCAGCGTCTATTTCACATATCACGGCGTGCGGATCGAACCGACCGGCAACCTGCATCCGCCCCTTTTTAAACAAAGGAACATCCTTGGACGCCAAGACAAAAACAGGCCGTCCCGTCACCGAATCCGTTTCGATGTCCAGCTTCTTCTCCACGGAAGAAAACAAGGAACCGGCATCCAGTTCCACCCGGCAACCAGGCAATTCCAGCGAATGCGCCTCGTCATACCTCAACACCTCCCGGGAGTCTGCCATGCGGGGCTTCCCTCCCTTCAACTCCAAATCCACCCGGCTCCGATTGCCGTTTATATCCGCCAGTTCCACCCTCACCCGAACCACACTGTCCTCCGGCACGGAGATGTAGCCCCCTCCCCGATTCCGGATGCCCAGAAAACGCTCCTGGTAATTTCCGAAACAGCGGTACACCGTCTCCCGCTTTTTATAGCAGTCAAAATCCTTGATCTCATTGATAAAACAACTTTGGTCGAAAGAACAGGAATCCATTTTCAAATTCCAAAGCGTATCCCCGTCCGCCGTCAGCGTCATCCGATACACCCCCAGCCTGTTCCAAGAATCATCCATGTAATCGTTCACGTACAGCCCGATACCGACTTTACCCGCCGGCACAGTCGTCCGCCCGACAACATAGCGTCCCGCTCCCGCCGCCTTCAAAGCGCGTTCCCGGAGCAAATCCACACACCCGTTCTCCGCCACCGCATACAAATACAGCTTCCGAACCACAGGCGCCCTCGTATCCCGAATCGAATAAAAAAGCAACGGATTCAGCGTATGCTCCGTAACCGTATTCCTCACTTCGAAATGCAGGTGAGGTCCCCCGGACGAACCGGTATTCCCGCTGTACGCAATGGTATCGCCCTGTTTGAAATACAATTGATAAGGCCTGAAATCCTCGTCTATCCGGAAACTTTCCCGGCGGTACTGCAACTCCCGCACCTGGTTCGCGATGACCGGAACAAAGCGGTCCAAATGTCCATAGACAGTGGTTGTACCGTCCGGATGCTCCACGTACAACGCCTGCCCGTATCCCGTCGGAGAAACATTTACACGAGCCAGCATACCGTCCTTCACGCAGATGACCGGCCAGCCAATCACTCCCCCCGTCCGAATGTCGATACCGGAATGGAAATGGGTCGCCCGCAACTCCCCGAAATTCCCGCTCAACAAGACGGCATTCCGCACCGGTTTCACCGCCTCTTGGGCAATGCCGTTTAAAGAAATCACAATCAAACAATTAAACAAAAAAAGGCGAATACATCTCCGTTTCATGGCATTGAACGCATTAAAAAAATACTAATTTTCACCTGCAAATATAGGAACAGTGTTGATAATTTAAAGAATAAACTTTATCTTTGTGAGGAAAAGATTGGATTATGGCAGCAAAACAAGACGTCGTTGTTAACGAGCTAAAATCTAAAATAGACAAACTAATAAATTTATATATATCCTCTCTGGAACGGAACAAAAGTCTGGAAGGCGAGCTGCAAAGCTTGCAATCGGAACTGGAGCAAGTGAAAGGAGAGAACAAAACATTGAATGAAAAAATAAAAACAACCAAAGTGGCGAGCGCAATTTCCGGAGGCAACGGAAGTTATGAAGCGAAAGTGCGTATAAACCAATTGGTGCGGGAGATTGATAAATGTATTGCTCTTTTGAATAACTAAATATGTCTGAAAAACGCAACATCAATTTGGATATAGCCGGCATTCCCATGAATCTGAACATCATCGCTTCAGAAGAGGAAATCGTCCGAAAGGCGGCTAAAGAAATTAATGAGCGCGTTTTAACATATAAAAACGGGAACTATCCGGAACCCGAACCTTTTTATTTTTTAGCCTATGTTTCGCTGGTGCACACCATCAAAATGTTGCAACAGGAACAGAAGCTAAATGAAATAGAACAAATCAATCTGAAACTTGACGAATTTATCAAAGAGTAAGCGCAAGCAAGAGTTCTTTGAAGACAATATCCCGCATTATTTCGACTTTAAGCGAAAACTCAACACTTAACCAATTAGAGCCGACGCTTATATTTGCACAAGACAGGCCTCAACCTTCGGGTTCCTTCGGGACGGTGGAAGTCTGAATCAAATGGCAGCTCTATCCGTGTCATACCGGAGTTTTATTAAAAAGAAATGATGCGGGCTTTTTGTATAGACAGGTAAAACTATATTATAAATTCAAATTAATTACAGAAAATGACAACATTAGGAATAATCACCATTGCGGCGGCTTTCTTGATTGGAGCAGGCATCGGCTGGCTTATCATGAAACTTGCCATGAAATACCGGGCTCAGAACATCATCAAAGAAGCGGAAGCGGAAGCGGAAGTCATCAAAAAAGACAAGATTCTGCAAGCCAAAGAAAAATTCTTGCAAATCAAGGCGGAGCACGAAAAACAGGCGGCTGCCCGAAACAACAAGCTGATCATGGCGGAAAACAAGCTGAAACAGCAGGAAACCGACATATCGCGGAAACTCGAGGAGATTCAGCGCAAGACGAAAGACATCCAGAGCCAGCAAAGTAATATCGAGGTTCAGAAAGAGTTGATTGAAAAGAAAGTTGCCGAACTGGACAAGTTGAAAAAACAACAGATTGAGCAACTGGAAGCCATTTCCGGAATGTCCGGCGAACAGGCAAAGGAGAAACTCATCAACTCTTTGAAAGAAGAGGCCGAAACGGAAGCCATTTCCTATGTGAACGAAATCATGGAAGAGGCAAAGATGACTGCCAACATGGAAGCCAAGAAAGTGGTCATCAAAACGATTCAACGGGTAGCGACAGAAACCGCCACGGAAAATGCCGTCTCTATCTTCCACATCGATTCGGATGAAATCAAAGGTCGAATCATCGGACGGGAAGGACGGAACATCCGGGCGTTGGAGGCTGCCACCGGGGTTGAAATCATCGTTGACGATACCCCCGAAGCAATCGTCCTGTCGGGCTTCGACCCGGTACGCCGGGAAATCGCCCGTCTGTCCTTGCACCAATTAGTCATGGACGGACGTATCCACCCCGCACGCATCGAAGAGGTGGTCAACAAAGTGAAAAAACAAATTGAGGAGGAAATCATAGAAACCGGTAAACGGACGACGATAGACCTGGGTATCCACGGTCTTCATCCGGAACTGGTCCGCCTGATTGGTAAGATGAAATACCGCTCTTCCTACGGACAGAACCTATTGCAACACGCCCGTGAAACAGCCAACTTGTGCGCCATCATGGCTGCCGAACTGGGCTTGAACGTCAAGAAAGCCAAACGGGCAGGATTGCTTCACGATATTGGTAAAGTGCCCGATGACGAACCGGAACTGCCGCACGCTATTCTGGGTATGCAGTTGGCAGAAAAATACAAGGAGAAGCCGGATATCTGCAATGCCATCGGTGCCCACCACGAAGAAATCGAAATGACCACCCTAATCGCTCCTATCGTTCAGGCATGCGATGCCATTTCCGGAGCACGTCCGGGAGCACGTCGCGAAGTGGTGGAATCCTACATCAAACGTCTGAAAGACATGGAGGACCTCGCCCTTTCCTACAACGGAGTGGTCAAGACCTATGCCATACAGGCGGGACGCGAATTGCGGGTCGTTGTCGGCAGTGAAAAAATCTCGGATGCCGAAGCCGAAAAAATCTCATTCGACATCGCCAAACGCATCCAAGACGAGATGACTTATCCCGGTCAGGTTAAAGTAACCGTCATCCGGGAAACCAGGGCAATCAATTACGCCAAATAAACGATTTCATTCATCCATGAGAAACAGTAATCGGGTTTTCCGGTTACTGTTTTTCTTTCAATGCCCCGGCGAAAACATTCCACCGCAACATCAAGAATAAGAAAGGGATTATTTGGTTAATCGAACAAACATCGTTAAATTTGGATTCGTTAAAAGCAGAAACACATGACGGCTTCTATTCCAGCTTCAGAACTGTTAATCAATCCGGACGGCAGCATTTTTCATCTTCATCTTCTGCCGGAAGACTTGGCGGAGGATATTATCCTGGTGGGCGACCCCGGTCGCGTAGAAACAATCGCTTCGCATTTCGACCGGATAGAACTCCAAAAAAGCAACCGGGAATTTTGCACGGTCACGGGGAGCTATAAAGGGCATCGGTTCAGTGTCATTTCCACCGGAATCGGTCCCGACAACATCGACATCGTGATGAACGAACTGGACGCCCTTGCCAACATCGACTTGCAGACCAAAGAGGTCAAACCTCAAGGCAGAACGCTCAACATCGTCCGCATCGGCACATCGGGAGCCGTGCAAGCCGACATTCCGGTCGACTCGTTTGTCATTTCCGAAAAAAGCATCGGTTGCGACGGTGTATTGCGATTTTACGCCAACAACGAATCCGTCTGCGATTCGGCTTTCGAAGACGCCTTTATCCGCCACTGCCACTGGACACCGCTGGCAGCCCGTCCCTATGTGGTCAACGCGCATCCGGAACTGGTCAACCGCCTGCACGACAACAAACATACCGTCAAAGGCGTAACCCTCACCGCCGTAGGCTTTTACGGTCCGCAGGGCCGCATCCTCCGGCTTCCGCTGGCCATGCCCGGCATCAACGACCGGATTACGTCTTTTCGCTTCGGCAACGACAAAGTGACCAACTACGAAATGGAAAGTGCCGCCATTACAGGACTTTGCAACCTCTTGGGACATCGCGCCGCAACCATCTGCCTGATTATTGCCAACCGGATAACGGGCGAAGGTTCAACCAATTACCACGAGCGAATGGAGCAACTGATCCGATATACATTAGACCGACTGACACAATAATCATCATAACCCATAAACGCCAAATACCATGATTCAACGCATTCAATCCCTTTTCCTGCTGTGCACCGCCATTGTAACGGGTCTTATGTTCCTTATTCCGGTGGCCAGCCTCCCCGTCGACAACGCCATCTGCGATTTCTATACCGCCAAAATCATACAAGTCAGCCCGCAGCAGCAGTTCATCCTGTGGAACTGGCCCTCGTTGATACTGAATGTCCTCATCACAACTTTGGCCGTATTGACCATTTTTGTCCGCAAAAAATCCAAAAGCGTCAAACCGACCCTTTTTCTCCAGTTCCGTCTGGCAAGCGTCAACATCGTGTTGCAATTGGGACTGTTCATGCTGTTATGGATCCTGTTGTTCAAAAACCTGCCGCAAGAAATCACTTTCTTAGGCAGTCTGCACTATACGCACATCAGTTTTATTTTCCCCGTCGTAGGCATAATTTTCACTTGGCTCGCCATCCGGGGCATCGTCAAAGACATCGCCCTGTTGAAGTCTTTCGACCGAATCAGATAATCTTTTTTCACCTGGCATTTTGACAAATCAATTTCATCGCTATGTATAAATTTTATATCACCACCCTATTGCTGGCTGCCGGAGCTTTCATGAAAGCCACGGCTTGTACCAATTTTCTTTTCACGAAAGGAACCACTCAGGACGGATCCACCATGATTACCTATTCCGCCGATTCCCACGTTCTGTACGGCGAACTCTATCACTGGGCTGCCGGGACATGGCCCGATGGCACCATGCTGGATATCTATGAATGGGATACCGGAAAATTCATGGGGCAAATTCCCCAAGCCCCGCAAACCTACAATGTCGTGGGCAACATGAATGAACACCAGCTGGCTATTGCCGAAACGACTTTCGGAGGACGGAAGGAACTGGCAGAACAATCCGACGCCATCATGGACTACGGCAGTCTGATTTATGTAACCCTTCAACGTGCCAAGACCGCCCGGGAAGCCATTGTCGTTATGACGGAACTGGTTGAAAAATACGGTTACGCCAGCGGCGGAGAATCTTTCTCCATCAGCGACCCCCAGGAAGTATGGATACTGGAAATGATTGGCAAGGGAGAAGGAGAAAAAGGTGCCGTATGGGTGGGACGAATGGTTCCCGACGGATATGTATGCGCCCATGCCAATCAGGCACGGATTACGACGTTCCCGTTAGAAGGCAAGACCTCCATTTCTTCCGACCGGATGAAAAAGATTTACGACAAGGAAATCACCACCGTATATTCCAAAGACGTTATTTCTTTTGCCAAACAAAAAGGCTTCTATCCCCTGGATGCGAAAAATTCGGAATTCAGTTTCTCTGACACCTACGCTCCGGTAGATTTCAGCGGGGCAAGAGCCTGCGAAATCCGAGTCTGGGCATTCTTCAACGCCGTTAATCCGGACATGGCCAAATACTGGGATTATGCCAAAGGAAAAATAGAACGCGATGACAAAGGCTACGCCACCAACCGGATGCCCTTGTGGATCAAACCCAGCCGGAAAGTGAATGTCCTGCAAGTCATGGACTTTATGCGGGACCATTTGGAAGGCACGGAACTGGACATGAGCAAGGATCCGGGAGCCGGTCCGTATGAATGTCCTTACCGTTGGCGTCCCATGAGTTTCAAGGTTGACGGCAAGGAATATGTGCATGAACGTGCAACGGCAACCCAGCAAACCGGCTTCACCTTCGTTGCCCAGAGTCGCAGTTGGCTGCCCAATGCCGTCGGAGGCATCCTGTGGTTCGGAGTGGACGATGCCGCCAGCACGGTGTATTTCCCCATGTATTCCTGCTCCACCCGCGTACCTTTCGCTTACGCCGTCGGCAACGGAGACATGATGACGTTTACCACGAAAGCGGCTTTTTGGGTATTCAATCAAGTGACCAATTTCGCCTATACCCGTTACAATGCGATTCATCCGGAAATCCGTGAAAAACAGAAAGCACTGGAAGTGCAATACCAAAATTTCGTACAATTGATTGACGCCGGCGCCAAGGAGATGTTCGCCAAGGACAAAGAACAGACCGTTGCCTACCTGACCGACTTTTCCTGCAATACAGGCAACCAGCTTGTGGACACCTGGCGGGATTTCTACGGCTATCTGTTCTGCCGCTACATGGACGGCAACATCAAGACTGCCGTTCCCGGAGAAAAGAATCCAAAAGTGGAGCAACCCGCCCTGCCTGAATGGTATCTCCGCACCATCATTGAAAAAGCCGGAGACAAACTCCAGGTCATTGAATAAGGCGTCTCAAACAAAATCAAATCGCCCTCCCGAAGTCAATGCGCTACGGGAGGGTTATTTCTTTTCAAAACGAGAAAGAAGAACAATTACAACTTGCTCCATCTTCCCTGACACTAAAACATATAAATATCTAATTTTAAGTTTTATAAATCAAGTTTGCCAATAATAGAAACAAAAGCAAGGATAGTGCATTAGCAATAAAAATTATTGTAATATTTGTCGCAAATCCTAAAAATAGCAGATTCATGACAAATTCACAAAATAACCAACATCCGGCTAAAGTTTTAAGCATAATACCTTCCCGTTTTTGTTTGAAGTCTATCACGAACATGATTCCACCGGCGATAAAGAAACCTAAACAGACTATGCTGGCGATTGCAACTCCGGTAGTATCATGATTAGAGCCTGCAAAAAATCCCCAGCCTGTTAAAAGACTAATACCTAAAATGATACCACTTCTAAGAATATTAATTTTCATATCTGACAAGCTGACTAAAGTTTATTTACTTCTTTGAGTAG
>CAYNXE010000079.1:4837-9828 GCA_964400995.1 uncultured Odoribacter sp. | reverse complement strand
AACTTTACAAACTGAACCTCAATTCAAGGTAAACTCAACCACTAATCCCTTGTGGTCGGTAGGCCACACGCCAAGAGGAGCGATAAATTGATCGGAGGCATATTCCGGAGTACGCACCCCCCGCACCACACAACCTTGTGGTCCGACTAATTTCACATCAGCCAATTGCAAGCCGGCAACCGGATAGTAAAAAATATAGTCTATCCGTTCACGTTCGTCCGCCTCCGGTGCCCAAAGCAATTTACCGATAAATACATCTTTGCAATCAGCGGGATAAGTATAACCCGGATGCTTCACCGGGTCGGGGTAAAAGGTACGGAACGCATCCCGAAACCCACCTTCCGCCAGCAAAGTGGTCACCGTCCAAGGGATGACCAGTCCCTGGTGGTCTGCACTATCCTTGGTTGCTTCCGTCCAGTCCAGGTGGGAAGGCTCGTTAAAATCTCCTCCGATAAATACCAGACGTCCCTTTGCCCGTTCTTTCGCCGCATCCTCCAGGAACAGACGAATGGCATCGTCCCGCTGCGAGGCTTCGTTCTTTCTCAGTATTTTGTCCACATCCGTCAGCGGAGCCTTCAGTTTTGCCCACGTATCCCCGTCATACCCCCGGACATCGTAATAAGCACAATTCCGGTAATCCAGATGAGCCGTGTACACCGCCACTTTTCTGCCCTTCATATTCGCCACCAACTTATAAACACTGCCGTGGTCGTCGTTCAGCGGAAATATGGTCGCACTGTCAATCAACGGATATTTACTCAGCAATCCCGAGTCGTCACTGAAAAAAGAGTAATAAGTTTTTCCCTTCTCCTTCAAAGAAGCCGTAATCCGGTCGCAGAAACGGGTATTGTGATAATTCCGGACCTCGCTCAACATAACGAAATCCGCATCCGCCCGCACCAATTCGTTCACCAAGGCATCATAACCGCCCGTTACCACAGTACCCTCCTGCCAGATGTTCAATTGCAGGAACTTCACTTTCCGCTGTCTGTCGCAAGCACACAAGGCGACAACCAGCATAAACAACACTCCGATTCGTTTCATCTATCGTCAAATTTACCAATTACACAAAAAAATTAGAATATGGAATTACCGATGTCCGTCGTAAAACGTTCCAAAGTCTCCATACCGATCAACGAATTACCGTGCCGGTTCAATTCAGGGCTCCATACCGTGATGACCAGGTTGCCCGGAATATACGCCACGACTCCCCCGCCTACGCCGCTCTTGCCCGGCAAGCCGGCACGAAAGGCAAAATCCCCGGATTCATCATAGAATCCGCAGGTCAACATCAGGGCGCCCAAACGTTTCGCCTGACTTACGGTCAAAATCTGTTCCTGGTTAAAAGGGTTCAATCCTCGATTCGCCAAGAACAGGAAAGCCCGGGACAAATCGACGCAGCTCATGGAAATGGCGCATTGATGACAATACACGTCAATCAGCGTCTCCACATCGTTTTTTATATTGCCGAAACTCTTCATAAAATGCGCCAACGCCAAATTCCGTTCGGCATGTTCCCTTTCCGATTGCGCAATCTGCTTGTCGTAATAAATGTCATCGTTCCCGCAAACACCACGGACAAATTCGATGATAGCATCTTTGGGACGGTCATACAGGCTCATCAGCCGATCGGTCACCACCAAAGCTCCGGCATTGATGAAAGGGTTCCGGGGGATTCCCTGCTCATGTTCCAACTGAACCAATGAATTGAAAGGATTTCCCGATGGCTCGCGCCCCACCGATTTCCACAGCTCGTCCCCCAGATGGCGCGTAACCATCGCCAGGGAAAATACTTTGGAAATACTCTGAATGGAAAAACGGCTCTCCGCATCTCCCACCTGATAAGCCTGCCCTTTCAACGTCTGCACGGCAATGCCATACTGCCTGGGGTTGACTTTCGCCAAGGCAGGAATATAATCCGCCACTTTTCCCTGCCCCCAAAAGGACTTCACCTCCTCATAAATCTTACCGATCACTTGTTCGTAATCCATATCGTGTTCTATTTATAGATACAATCAATTTCTCTCTCCCCACCTCCAAACATTTGTCTTTCTGACATTTCACCCGGAAACGCAAGGCAATAGGCCGTTTCCTCCGGACTACAGCGTCAAAATCAGAAAACGATTGCGAATATACACAAAAAGGAAAGACCAGAAAAAAGTTTAGATAAAAAGAACACCGCCAGCCAGGACAAAAAAACAGTGCCTGGAAAATAATTTCCAGGCACCATTTATTTATCCGGCAATCTTTATTTCTTCGCCAATTGCAAAAGAATATCCATTACCTGAATCGCGCTCTTCGATACTTTCGTACCGGGACCGAATACGGCAATCGCACCGGCATCGAACAGGAACTGGTAATCCTGGTGAGGAATCACACCGCCCACATACACGAGGATGTCTTCCCGACCTAATTTTTTCAGTTCGTTGATAACGGCGGGTACCAGCGTCTTGTGTCCGGCAGCCAGTGAGGAAACGCCCACTACATGCACGTCGTTCTCAACGGCTTGCTTGGCAGTTTCTTCCGGAGTCTGGAACAACGGTCCCATATCCACGTCAAAGCCCATATCGGCATAACCGGTTGCCACCACTTTGGCACCGCGGTCGTGTCCGTCCTGACCCATTTTGGCAATCATGATACGCGGACGACGTCCGGTCAGTTCGGCAAACTCGTCGGTCATTGCCTTGGCTTTCTCGAAGTCGGCATCTTCGCCGGCTACGCTTGAATATACTCCGCTCACGGTTCTGATAACAGCTTTATAACGTCCTACAATTTTTTCACATGCGTAAGAGATTTCTCCCAGAGAAGCACGCTTCTTGGCAGCATCTACCGCCAATTCCAGCAAGTTGCCCTCTCCCGTTTCCACACATTTGGTGATTGCATCCAATGCGGCATCCACCTCTGCCTGGTTCCGGTTTGCCTTCAACTCTTTCAGGCGGGCAATCTGCGCTTCACGCACAGCGGTGTTGTCCACTTCCAGAATATCAATCGGGTCTTCCTTGTCCAGACGGTATTTGTTCGTACCGACAATCGTCTGTTCGCCGCTGTCGATGCGAGCCTGTGTACGAGCGGCAGCCTCTTCGATACGCAATTTCGGAATACCGGATTCGATGGCGGCAGCCATACCACCCAGTTTTTCGATTTCCTGGATGTGAGCCCATGCCTTTTCCACCAACTCCTGGGTCAAGCTTTCCACATAGTAGGAACCGGCCCACGGGTCAACGGCCTTGCAAATGGTTGACTCTTCCTGGATATAAATCTGCGTATTACGAGCAATACGGGCAGAGAAATCGGTCGGCAACGCAATCGCCTCGTCCAGCGCATTGGTATGCAGTGACTGGGTATGTCCCAAAGCGGCACCCATAGCCTCGATGCAAGTACGTCCCACGTTGTTGAACGGGTCTTGCTCCGTCAGTGACCAACCGGAAGTCTGGGAGTGCGTACGCAAAGCCAAGGACTTCGGATTCTTCGGGTTGAACTGCTTAACAATCTTCGCCCACAACAGACGACCGGCACGCATCTTGGCGATTTCCATGAAATGGTTCATGCCGATAGCCCAGAAGAACGACAGACGCGGTGCGAAAGCATCAATATCCATACCCGCATTCACTCCGGCACGCAGATATTCCAGACCGTCTGCCAGCGTATAAGCCAATTCAATATCGGCGGTAGCACCTGCCTCCTGCATGTGGTAACCGGAAATGGAGATTGAATTGAACTTCGGCATATTCTTGGAGGTGTACTCAAAAATATCGGCGATAATCTTCATAGAGAATTTCGGCGGGTAGATGTATGTATTACGCACCATAAACTCTTTCAGAATATCATTCTGAATCGTACCGGACAACTGGTCGAGGGTTGCTCCCTGCTCCAGACCGGCCACGATGTAGAATGCCAAAATCGGCAACACGGCACCGTTCATCGTCATGGAAACGGACATCTTGTCCAACGGAATCTGGTCGAACAAAATCTTCATATCCAGAATGGAATCCACAGCCACACCGGCTTTACCCACGTCACCGATTACACGCGGGTGATCGGAGTCATAACCGCGGTGCGTAGCCAAGTCGAAAGCCACGGACAAACCTTTCTGTCCGGCAGCCAGGTTACGGCGATAGAAAGCATTTGACTCTTCTGCCGTAGAGAATCCCGCATACTGACGAATCGTCCAGGGACGCAGGGGATACATGGCAGAATACGGTCCACGCAGATAAGGAGGAATACCGGCCACATAGTCCAAATGTTCCATACCTTTCAAATCCTCTGCGGTGTACACCGGTTTCACCGGAATCAACTCCGGAGTCGTCCAGTTCTTAGCGATGTGATTGGCTTTTTCCCACTCCGCAGCATTGGTGGTAGCCTTTTCAGCCGCTTTAATATTTATATCTTTAAAATTCGGTTTCATCTTGTATTACTTTTTAAATGCCCAACTTAGCCTGATAAGCTTTCAATTCTTCCAATACGTTGTTCTTGACGTGGATATAGTTCATCAATCCCTTGGCTTCCAGTTCCGGACGGCTTTCGGGATTACCGGCAACCACCACGATGGCTTTGTCTTTCAGCTTTTCGTAAGCCTCCGGAGCGAATCCTGCATATTCCTCATCGGAACTGCAAAGTACCACGATAGCGGCCTTGTTCTCCAAGCAAGCCTTCACGCCTTCGTCAACGGTCTTGAATCCGTTGTTGTCTTTCACCTCGAAACCGGCGCAAGCAAAGAAATTGCAGGCAAACTGGGCACGAGCCTTGCGCATCGCCAGATTTCCCATCGGGAACATATATACGACCGGACGACCGTTCTTAGCGGCATATTTGTCGGTTTTCAAACGCAGAGCCTCGAAAGCCTGTGTTCCCCGGTAAGGTTTCAATGTCTCAATAGTTGCTCCTTCTGCCGTCTGGTCTTCCGGTTCCAGCACGCAAGCGCAAATGTCTTTCTCGATTTTCTCGTTGAAATTCGGGAACTGGTTCACACCCACGAAGTTTTCTTTCCGCTG
>CAYNXE010000079.1:0-4737 GCA_964400995.1 uncultured Odoribacter sp. | reverse complement strand
ACACGCTCACCCAGTTCGCTCGGATGACATTCGTACACGTAATCGAACGGATGAACGGTGAAAGAATCCACACCGCCCAGCACAGCCGACATCGTTTCGGTCTGCGTGCGCAACATGTTCACGTTCGGGTCATAAACCGTCTTATTCCACTCGGAAGTCTCGGCATGCACATTCATCTTGCACTTGCAGTCGCAGGAAGGCTTATAAGCTTTCACGATGTGCGCCCACAGATAACGGGCAGCGCGCAACTTGGCGATTTCCATAAAATACTTGGAACCGGTGGCGAAATGGAAACGCATCTTCGGGGTAACCTCGTCGATGCTCATGCCTGCATCCGTCAGCTTGTCCAGGTATTCCACGCCGGCAGCCAGAGAGAATCCCAATTCCTGTACGATAGACGAACCGGAATTGTTGAATACGTAACCGCCCACTTCAATCGTCTTGAAGTTCGGGTAAGCAGCCATTTTCTCGGCATTGGCTTTCACCGTTTCAAAAGGCTTGTCGCAGCAAGTCTTTCCTTTTAGGGTCAAAGCCGTCAGCGGATCTACATTGATACCGCCGTGTATCTTTTCGGGAGCGATGCCTCTGGCTTCCACAACCGCCTTGAAGGCATCCAGCAGACTGCCTTTCTTGCATCCGACAACGAAGTTGATTTCCACGCATTCCAGGCAAATGTCCTTCAGCAACACTTCCAGGTCAGCCTTGGTGTACTCGCAGCATCCGTCCAGCACAAAACCCAATGAATTGACTCCGCGGTTAAGTACATCCAGCGCTTTCTTGTTTGCTTCGGCAAGATTCTCCACTACAATGTCCTGGCGCACATACCAGTCGTTGTTGTCTTTCTTGTTACCGCGAACAAACGGAAACTCACCGGGCAGGCAATCTAAATTTTTCAGTTCCTGCATGTTCTCCAACCGATACATCGGCTGAACGTTGAAACCCTCATTGGTTCTCCACACAAGCTTTTTGTTGAAATCCGCCCCTTTCAGGTCGACAGTGACTTTGTCCACCCACTCTTGCATCGTGTTCGGCGCAAATTCACTGAAAAGCTTACAATTCTGTTTTTCTGCCATAATTTATATATTTAACTGTAACTGTATGTTTGAAAAAACGAACAAATTTAACCCTTTCAGGGGATTAAAAAAATTATTTACTGCCTTTTTTCCGTATTTTGAATATCACAGATTATTTGGCTATTCCAAACAATTTTACTACCTTTGCACTATTAGAACCTGCCAAGCCTCTTCACAATGCTCAAATCGGCGGGTCGTTTTTTTATTATACATACATAAAAACAAGTTTCGCCAAACCGTATTCTTCTCCGAAACAGATAGTTCAAGCACTAACATCAAGAGGCATGCTCATGAAAGATGAGCATAACGTAGAAAATTATCTGATGAATATCGGTTATCATCGTCTTTCTACATCCATCCTTTTTATAAAAGTCCCAAAAGAGATTTGATACTAAAAGAGGGAACTACCTTTGAACAAGTCTTGAGACTCTATCGTTTTGACAACATTGAAGATTTTCGACAAAATTTCATTGAGGACTACCCTCCTGCATGGATGATAACGGAAGTATTGTCCTGGTGGCTCCACAAAAGACCGATAATTCTCAATGAGTTAGCGATCTTTCTTTCCCCCATACCCCTCAAAGTCACCACATTAGTCACCACGCCTATTCTAAATTGTTAAATTATTGCGTGTTATGCGTGTCTTTGATCGGCAGTGTTCTTTATCTGCTGGACATATTAAGACACAATTTTCATAGATTGCGAAATTGAAATAAAGATTATCCCCAAATATCATTGAGTTATGGAATACTATAGTTAACTTTGCAGTCGGAATGGTATCGCCCTTCCACGACATTTTGGAAAAATTAAGAAGCGTTATGCTTATCTTGTAGTTTGAGAACGTAGGAAATTCACAAACCTGTGCGAGAGATAGCATAGTGGTTCTCACGCGTATAGCGTGGGCTGCTATTGTTACATCTGCACAAATGGTTTCCTACGACCTTCAAACTAAGACGTGGCATAGTTGGCTCACGTTTCTGTATATTTGTAAACAATCTCTCCTTTGAGCTGACCGAGAGAAGAAGTAGAAAAAATTATGAATCCATCTTATTTTTTCATCATTGCTGCTATTATTGTTATCTATTTGGTTTTCACATTCGTTTTGCGCGACAAGATTGTAAAACGTACTGAGGGTATCGTGGAAGGTCGTACCGCAGGGGAGGCTATGAAAGATTATCTTTGTCAGACTGTCAATGGCTATAATCCCGATATCTTTATGATGGCCTATGGTTGGGTTATGGCTAAGTATGACATTAACCGAATATTCGCCTATAACTCTGACCAAATTTTGGTCGTCCCCGTGAAACTTCTACACGGAGAGTTGGTGATGCCAGATAATCAGGAAATGGTTGTCATTGATCTTGACACCGTTGATCATCTGTTTCTTTTAAAAAAAGGATCCTATTCAGGTGTTCGCATCTATTTTGACAATGAGAAAGATTCCGAAAACTTCTATGCCCTTGATTGTTTGAAAAAAGATGTGTGCGGTAATGACAACATCCCTGAATTTATGAAGTTTGTAGACTTTATGGAGAATTGGGCAAAAAAGAATAATATCCCTGTCAAAGAATAAATCATTCCCGTTTTTTACATAATGAGGATACCTTTTTTATTTGTGTCGGCGATAACATTATTATCGGCGTCAGCAACTCACGCACAACTGAATATTATAGAGACCGGAGACGGTATAGTTGAATATTCACTGGAAAACGCCGTTCCATATGACAGTCTTGCGCCCTTTCATCAGTCATACGAGAATTATCCTATGTTTCCCGGTCAGACATTGTTTTTTCAAGGCAAAAAAAATGATGCGAGCGGATATGTGGATGCTTTTTATACTGCCAATCCGCTTAAGGGAAACAGCAAGGTTTATCATGTAATGAATGAACGGGTCGGCAATACGTCACCAGATGCCGTTGTTGGTAAATACTTCGACGTATTAAAAGTTTTTTGTAAACAAAACTCCAGATATTGTCTTTTGCTTAAAGAGCAAAAGACCGGTGACGAAATCTATTATTTGCCGAGTATAGCGACTACAAATAACTTTATCTGCATCGGAAATTATGAAAAAATGAAGCAACTCCATATTGGCAAAACATTTTATGCGCTTGGCAAACGAGTAGGGCTGGTTGACGGCAACATATTGCAAACGACTGAAGGAGCAGAGTATAAGGCTGTTGACATGTGTGTTGAATTGCACGACAACGGAGCATTCCTTATTCTTGAAGACAACAATGGCCAACGTTTAAAAGGCATGCCTTACGGACATATCGTAGCCGGATTCGTATCTAAAGAACGCTTGGACAGTCTTATTGAACGTTACGGAAAGGATTATGGTAAAAGAATTGCGTTCATGCATATCTCCGAGGGGATGTCAAAAGAAATGCTTATTGAATCGCTCGGCAATCCTATAAAAAAAGAGCAGACCACTTTTAAAGGGATATCTGCCGACATATGGCGATATCCCGAAGGTTACACTATAGGCCTGCAAAACGGTAAGGTCATTTCAGTTCATAAAAGTTCTTATTTATGGTAATGACTTATGTTATAACGGTTTTAATAGTCTTGCTCATCATTCTATTGTGGGCTATGTTTACAAACAACAGCCTGATTGCAAAACGAAATCGCGTCAGACAGTGCCGTAGCGGAATCTGCGTCGCAATCAAGCAGCGCAACGACATGATACCAAATCTCATCAGTGCTGTCAAAGCATATATGGTTCATGAAAATGAAACACTGACACGCATAGCGGAACTCCGTTATCAATCAATGTCGGACTCCGAAAGACAGCAGATTAACGAGGGCAATGAAATATCATCACTTCTCTCTCGTCTGAATATCGCTGTAGAAAATTATCCTGCTTTGAAGGCTGACGGCCAATTCATGGAACTGCAGAGGCAGATAATTGGCATGGAGTGTGAATTGCAGGCTATCAGGCGAACATATAATGCTGCTGTAACAGACTACAACAACTGTATTGAGATGTTTCCCTCTTCAATCTTCGCGTCATGGAGGAATTTTCAGGAAGAAGAGCTGATAGAGATTCCTCCTGAAAATATGCGCGATATAAATGTCGCACAAATGTTTGAGAAATGAAAGAAACTCATCAAATCGACTTTGACGGTTTATCAAAGGTGTTTTTTGAAAGATTTAAGCGCATCAATCGCTTGAAGATTACAGTCAGATGCCTTACATGCGTGGTTTATTCTATGACGTTGTGTTGGATAGTATATTGCTTTTATTCCGCTTTCTTCGGATGGGATGTAAATTATAGTCAGGGAAGTAATGCATGGATTTATTATATAGTAGGGTTTGCTGCATTCTACGCCTTACTCTATTTCTTGAACATAAGTCTAGCGACGTGTACTTCACGCGAACGGAGTCTCATGAGGGATATTATTCTAAAAATGTTTCCGGATGCTGTTTTTACTTCCAACAAATCCATTCCGCGCAAAGTGCTTGTTGAAAGCTGTCTGTTTGATGTGCTGGATAATAATAACAAACAGCTCTCTCACACTGAATATGGTTGTATTGAGTTTAAGGATAGCGACGGAAGTATAGTAGTCTCTGATATAGGAGTGACTTCTGATAAAGCCGCAAAAATAATGTCTCAGATTCCCGTATTGGGTTTCATTGCCATAGTCTATCGTTCGATAATTCTTCC
>CAYNXE010000078.1:0-9909 GCA_964400995.1 uncultured Odoribacter sp. | reverse complement strand
AAAGCTTTTGTCTGGTCCCCCCGTGTGCGGTTTCTCTTTCCGGCCGAATGTCAAATGGCGAGGTAGCTCAGCTGGTTAGAGCGCATGATTCATAATCATGAGGTCGGCGGTTCAAGCCCGCCTCTCGCTACCGAATAAAGAATTACGGAGCAAGAGTGCTCAAGGTACGTAGTTAAAATGAAAAATATTAAAAGGCGTTTTTGACCCGGAGGATCCACCTCTTCCCATTCCGAACAGAGAAGTTAAGCTCCGGTGTGCCGATGGTACTGCCCTTCGGGGTGGGAGAGTAGGTCGATGCCGAATTCCGAAGTCCCGGTAATTTGATTGCCGGGACTTTTTTATTTAGGTTGGAAACTTTTGTCAAAACGGATTTCATGTATGCAGACTAAATAAAAAAGACTTACAGAATTTTCTGTAAGTCTTTGATTTCCATCGGTCGGGATGACAGGATTTGAACCTGCGACAACACGCCCCCCAGACGTGTACTCTACCGGGCTGAGCTACATCCCGAAAATGCAGTGCAAAGATAAGGGGATAAATTTTAATTTGCAAGAAAGAACAGGAAAAACTGCGAAAAATGATGATTTGTTTTGCCAGAAAGGAGTATTTCTATATTTTTATTTCCTGAATGACAAAATCCGTAATTCTGGTATGGGAATCTGTAATTTGTGTATGAGAATTTGGTTATATCTTGATACTTTTGCATCATACAAATATAATTCACATGAAAAGGGGATTTTATCGGGTGTCGGTGCTAAGGAAGAATTGAATCACTATAATATTGTTTTAATATGATGTTGCGAAAAATAAGGATTGTTTTTGCCGCGATTTTTTTCACGCTGATTACGTTATTGTTTCTGGATTTTACCGGTACGGTTCATGCGTGGTTCGGTTGGTTGGCAAAAATTCAGTTTTTGCCTGCCTTGCTGGCCGGCAATGTGGTTGTTGTGGCGGTGCTGGTGGTTTTGACATTGCTTTTCGGGCGTGTTTACTGTTCTGTTATTTGCCCGTTAGGCGTTTTTCAGGATATCGTTTCGCGGTTGGGCGGAATCGGTAAGAAGAGACGTTACCGCTTTTCGTATTCGCCGGCTTTGTCTTGGTTGCGTTACGGTGTGCTGGGTCTATTCGTCGTGGCGTTGGTTGCCGGAATTGGCTCATTGGTCGCTTTGTTGGCTCCATACAGTGCTTATGGGCGCATGGCTCAGAATTTGTTGGCACCGCTGTGGCAATGGGGAAACAATGTCTTGGCTTATGTGGCGGAGAGAATGGACAGTTATGCTTTTTATGAAACGGAGGTTTGGATGAAGAGCATTGCTGTTTTTGCGATTGCCGCTGCGACTTTTGTCGTTTTGGTTGTTTTGTCCTGGCGAAACGGACGGACGTATTGCAATACCGTTTGTCCTGTGGGCACGGTATTGGGATTTTTGTCGAGATTCTCCTGGTTGCGTCCGGTCATCGATGTGGAGAAATGTAACCATTGCGGTCTTTGTTCCCGGAAATGCAAGGCTGCCTGCATCAATCCGGAAGAGCATCGGATTGATTATAGCCGTTGCGTGGTTTGTCTGGATTGCATAGATACTTGCAAGCACGGGGCAATTGCTTATCGCTCCCGATTGAAAAGCAAGCATGACGGTTCACCGAAGGCGGATGCGGGACGTCGCAGTTTTCTGACAGGAGCCGGGTTGCTGGTTATGGCGGGAACGGTCAAGGCAGAAGAAAAGAAAGTGGACGGCGGTTTGGCGGTGATTCTGGACAAGCAGATTCCTAACCGGGAAACTCCTCTGGTGCCTCCCGGTGCGCAGAGCTTGCGCAATATGGCGACGCATTGCACGGGATGTCAGCTTTGCGTATCGGTGTGTCCGAGCCAGGTGTTGCGTCCGTCGGGGAAAGCGTTGACGCTGATGCAGCCGGAAATGTCTTACGAACGGGGATATTGTCGTCCGGAATGTACCAAATGTTCGGAGGTGTGTCCTGCCGGAGCCATTTTGAAAATCTCACCGGCGGAGAAGTCAGCGGTTCAAATCGGTCATGCCGTATGGGTGCGGAAGAATTGCATCCCGTTGACGGACGGGGTGGAATGTGGTAACTGCGCCCGGCATTGTCCTACCGGAGCCATTACGATGGTTTCATCCAATCCGGATATGCCGGATGCTCCGAAGATTCCGGTGGTGAATACGGAGCGTTGTATCGGTTGCGGGGCATGCGAGAACCTTTGTCCAGCCCGTCCTTTCAGTGCCATTTACGTGGAAGGGCATGAGTGTCATCGAACTGTTTAAAATGAGAGCGAATGAAAGAGAATAAAAAAGATATGGGACGCCGGGAGTTTCTCAAACGGTTAGGTTTGGGAGCTGCGGCTACAACTGCCGCCTTGGCGGGATGTGATTCGAAAGATGCTGCGGGAACCGGAGGACGTTCGGCGCAGAAGGAGATACCTACGGATAAGATGACTTACCGGACCAATCCCAAAACGGGGGGAAAGGTGTCGATTCTCGGCTACGGTTGTATGCGCTGGCCTACGAAATCGGGCAGCAGTGCGCGCGACGCTGCTGATGAGATTGACCAGGAGATGGTCAACCGGTTGGTGGACTATGCGATAGCTCACGGGGTGAATTATTTCGATACGTCGCCGGCTTATTGCAAGGGAAAATCGGAACACGCTACGGGAATCGCTTTGAGCCGTTATCCGCGCGACAAGTATTACATTGCGACCAAATTGTCGAATTTTGCACCGCAGACATGGAGCAGGAAGGCTTCCATGGAGATGTATCACAATTCGTTCAAGGAGTTGCAGGTGGATTATATCGATTATATGTTGTTGCATGCTATCGGTATGGGAAATGGAATGGCTGATTTTGAGAGCCGGTATATCAAGAACGGTATGCTGGATTTTCTGGTGGAAGAACGTAAGGCTGGACGTATCCGTAATCTTGGTTTTTCTTATCATGGAGATATTCGGGTGTTCGATTATTTGCTTTCTCAGCACGACAAGTATAAATGGGATTTTGTACAGATTCAGTTGAATTACGTGGATTGGAAGCATGCCAAGGAGGTGAATACACGCAATACGGATGCCGAGTATCTCTATGGGGAATTGCAGAAACGGGGTATTCCGGCGGTAATCATGGAGCCTTTGTTGGGCGGTCGGCTTTCCAATGTGCATGACCATATTGCTGCCAAGCTGAAACAGCGTAGTCCGGAGGCCAGTGTCGCTTCGTGGGCATTCCGTTTTGCCGGTTCGTTCCCCGGAGTGTTGACGGTGTTGAGCGGAATGACCTATATGGAGCATTTGCAGGATAATCTCCGCACTTATGCGCCATTGGAGGAGTTGACTGCTGACGACCGGGAATTTCTGGAGGAAACGGCACAGGCGCTGTTGCGTTATCCGACGATACCTTGCAATGACTGTAAATATTGTATGCCCTGTCCTTATGGGTTGGATATTCCGGGTATTCTGCTGCATTTCAACAAGTGCATCAATGAGGGCAATATGCCTTCTTCGTCGCAGGATGCGAATTATCGTCAGGCTCGGCGGATATTTCTTGTCGGATATGACCGGTCTGTACCCCGTCTGCGCCAGGCGGATCATTGCATTGGCTGCAACCAGTGCGTGCACCACTGTCCGCAGAGTATCGACATTCCCAAGCAGATGCAACGCATTGACCAGTTTGTCGAAGATTTGAAGCAGGGACGCAAGTTTTAACAGGAGAGAGGAATCATTTTTTGACCAATGCAACGTATTTGCAAATATCAGTCTCCTTTCGGGGGAATAACCATGGCTGGATGTGACGATGGTTTGACGGGCTTGTGGTTTGACGGGCAGAAGTATTTTGCGGAGGCTTTGCCGGCTGGGGTTGAAGAGGGAGAGTTGCCGGTGTTTGCACGGGCCAGGGAGTGGCTGGATTGTTATTTTTCGGGTCGGGACCCCGGATTTACGCCTGCCTTGCATCTGGAAGCCACGCCGTTTCGTTTGGCGGTGTGGGGTGTATTGAAAGAGATACCCTATGGAAAGGTGATTTCTTATAAAGACATTGCAGAACGGATTGCCCGAAAAACGGGTGTGGAAAGGATGTCTCCGCAAGCCGTGGGAGGTGCTGTAGGACATAATCCGGTCAGTGTCATTATCCCTTGTCATCGAGTGGTGGGGGTGAACGGAAGTCTGACCGGATATGCAGGGGGTATTGACAGAAAAATGGCTTTGCTTGCTCTGGAAAAGGTCGATACGGCAAGGTTGTTTGTTCCTCTCAAGGGAACGGCATTGTAGGTGAAAATGAGATGTAATGTTGTCATGGCTTTTGTTGCCATGCTTTTGATATTAATGATAGAGCCATGAAGCGAAGGATGTTTTTTTGTTTTCTTGCGGGCTGTTTGTTGTTTGCCGAGCCTTTGCGGGCGCAGACGGACAGCAGCCGGGTTGCCGGAAATTATGCCATAGACGAGGTTGTGGTTACCGGAACCCGGAACGAAACCGATGTCCGTCATTTGCCGATGACCATTTCCGTGGTAGGCCGTGGGAAAATAGAACGCAGCATGCAGTCTTCCTTGTTGCCGGTGCTCACGGAGCAGGTACCAGGCTTGTTTGCTACGGGGCGTGGCATCATGGGGTATGGCGTGTCGGGCGGAGCTGCCGGGCAATTGTCTCTTCGCGGCATTGGGGGGGCGGCGCAGTCCGGTTTGGCGACAACGGGACTTTTGGTGCTGATAGATGGACATCCGCAATACATGGGGTTGTTCGGACATCCGATTTCCGATGCTTGCCAGTCTTTTTTGGCGGAACGGATTGAGGTGATACGGGGACCGGCTTCGGTGCTTTACGGTTCGAATGCCATGGGCGGCGTGATCAATATTGTTACCCGAAAGCAACAGCAAGACGGTGTATATACGCATATTCACACGGGATTCGGTTCTTATAATACCTGGGAGTCGGAGTTGACCAACCGTATCCGTTCGGGGCGTTTTTCAAGCGTGGTCAGCGGTTCGTACAACCGGACCAACGGGCATCGTGCGGATATGGAATTTGAGCAGTATGGCGGTTACGGCAAATGGGGCTATGACTTTTCTGATGCTTGGCGTATTTGGGCGGATGTGAACGTGACGCATTTATATGCTTAGAATCCCGGAGTGACTTTTGCCCCTTTGATTGATAATGATCTGAGTATTACGCGAGGTATGACTTCTTTAGCCTTGCAGAATGGTTACGAGAAGACTTCCGGAGCGTTGAGTTTTTTCTATAATTGGGGGAAGCACTGGATTGACGATGGCTATGGTGTCGGGGAGATACCTCTGGATTATCGTTTTCACTCGCAGGACAAGATGCTGGGGATTTCCTGGTATCAGAGTGCGGAACTTTTCAAGGGAAATCGCCTGACTGCCGGAATCGATTATTTCCGTTTTGGCGGAAAATCTTGGAATCAGTCTTTGAACGGAAATGAACGAACCGTACTGGTGGACAAGACGCAGGATGAAGTGGCGGGGTATGTGGATTTCAGGCAGCATTTGGCTTCGTGGGTGACGCTGGATGCCGGGGTGCGGGTGGATTATCGTGCTGAAATGGGAACGGAATGGATTCCCCAGGCGGGACTGGCGTTTCATTTGCCCCGGGAGGCAGGTATCAAGCTGACTGCGGGGAAGGGGTTCCGTTATCCCACCATTCGCGAGATGTATATGTTCCGTCCGGCGAATCCGGAACTTCTGCCGGAACGGTTGTGGAATTACGAGCTGGCTTTTTCGCAACGCTTGTTGAACGGTCGTTTTTCGTATGGGGTAAATGTATTTTATATTGACGGAAAGAATGTGATTATGCGCATGCCGGTGGATGGGCGTCCGCTGAATGTCAATGCGGGAGAAATAGAGAATGCGGGTGTTGAGCTTCAAGCCGATTGTCGCATTTCGCCGGCATGGACGGTTGACGCCAATTATAGCTATTTGCACATGAAGAATCCGGTGCTTGCTTCTCCGGAACACAAGCTGTATGCCGGTATTTTATATGATTGGAAGCGCTGGTCGGTATCGACGGGGGTACAATATGTGAAGGGGCTTTACAAGTCGCTTGTGCCTGTGGAGACGGAAAACTTCGTGTTGTGGAATTTGCGTGCTTCATTCCGGGCTACGGATTGGCTGAATGTCTGGGCAAAAGGGGAGAACCTGCTGGCGCAGCGTTATGAAATCAATGCCGGATTCCCGATGCCGAAAGCTACGATGATGATAGGAGTAAATGTGAAATTTTAAAATGTATATATTGTCTAAAAACAATTGAGATGAAACAAATTTGTATGATAGCAATTATGTCTGTATGGGCTTGCGCAGGGTGGTCCTGTGGCTTTTCAAATGGCAAGAAGGCACAATCTTCGGGAAAAGACTCGGTAGCCAAAGTGTATTTTGTCAAGGATATTCATCCGGATAATCTGTTGCGGATTTACGAGGCTTTGGGACGCAAGGCGACCGGACGGGTTGCGGTGAAGTTGTCGACAGGGGAACCGGGAGGAAATCATTTTCTGAAACCTGCCTTGATCGCTTCTTTGGTGCAGAAAGTAAACGGAACCATTGTTGAATGCAATACGGCCTACGGCGGCGGTCGGGCGGATACGGAGAAGCATCTTCAGGCTGCCAAGGACCATGGCTTCACGGATATTGCGCCGGTGGATATTATGGATGCTGACGGAGAAGTGGCACTGCCGGTGAAAGGGGGGAAACACCTTCAGCAGGATTTTGTCGGTTCGCATTACCCCGATTATGACTTTACGGTGGTCTTGTCTCATTTCAAAGGACATGCCATGGGCGGTTTCGGCGGTGCTATCAAGAACATTTCGATAGGAATAGCGTCTTCTCAGGGCAAGGCATGGATACATTCAGCCGGCAAAACGAAGAATCAGGCGGAGGTGTGGGGAAATCTGCCGGCACAGGATGATTTTCTGGAATCGATGGCCGAGGCTGCCAAGGCTATCGTGGACCATTGCGGAGACCGTATTTTGTATATCAACGTTGCCAACAATCTTTCGGTGGATTGCGATTGTGACGCTCATCCGGCGGCTCCTCAAATGGGAGATATCGGTATTTTGGCATCGCTTGATCCGGTGGCTTTGGACCAGGCTTGTGTAGATATGGTGTATGCCTCTTCCGACGAGGGAAAGGTGCATCTGATTGAACGTATGGAATCGCGTCACGGGATTCATACGCTTGAACATGCGGAAACGCTCGGACTTGGAAATCGAAAATATGAATTGGTTAATTTGGATAAAAAATAAAAGATTATGCAAACGACAACAGTACAACTTTATTCTTTGGAATATAAAAATGCGAAAACTTATGGATTGGTCGCCTTGTTCGTAGCGGGCAATATTCTTTTGCCGCAACTTTGTCATCTTGTACCGCAGGGTGGGCTCCGTTGGCTTCCTATCTATTTTTTCACGCTGATTGCAGCTTATAAATACGGCTGGCGTGTCGGCTTGCTGACTGCCATCGCTTCGCCTTTGGTCAATTCCGCTTTGTTCGGTATGCCGGCTGCGGCGATGTTGCCCGGTATTTTGTTGAAATCGGTATTGCTGGCAGGTGCGGCAGGTTTTACGGCGTGGTATTTCCAAAGAGTATCTTTGCTTTTGGTGGCGTTGGTGGTGCTATTTTACCAGATGGTGGGAGTCTTGGGCGAATGGGGATTGACGGGAGATTTCCATCTTGCCATACAGGATTTGCGGATAGGTATTCCGGGTATATTGTTGCAAGTGTTTGGCGGTTGGGGAGTCATCCGCTTTTGTATTCGCAGGTGAGCGGTTGGATATGTGAGTAAAAAGCTTTAACTTTGTGATAATTAAACACCAAAGTTATGGCATTACCTCTCCTTGTTCGTTTTGACTGGGCAATAAAACGCCTGTTGCGCCACAAAACCAATTTTGTGGTGCTTGAGGGATTTCTCAGCAGTTTGTTGGGAGAAAAGATAACGATTTGCTCTATTCTTGAAAGCGAAGGAAACAAGGAGGAGGTGACGGATAAGTTCAACCGTGTGGATTTGCTGGCGGAGAATAACAAAGGCGAATTGATCATTGTCGAGGTGCAGAATAACCGGGAGATTGATTATTTCCTGCGTATGCTTTACGGAGTATCAAAGGCGGTGACGGAATATATTTCAGAAGGTTATCTGTATGAAAAAATCCGGAAGGTGTATTCCGTGAATATCGTTTATTTCGATCTGGGACAGGGAACCGATTATGTTTATTATGGCCGGACGGAGTTTCGGGGAATTCATAATCATGATGTCCTTAAGTTGTCGAAGCAACAAACGGAGAAGTTTATTTGTCAGGAAGCGGGCGACCTTTTTCCGGAGTATTACGTGCTTCGGGTAAATGAATTTGACAAGAAAGCCGTTACTCCGCTGGATGAATGGATTGCTTTTTTGAAAACCGGTGAAATCGGGGATGACGCCCGGGCTCCCGGATTGGCAGAAGCTCGTGAACGGTTGAAATTTTCTTCCCTTAAAAAATCGGAGCGAGACGCATATCTTCGGAATATAGAGGATTTGCGAGTGCAGCGCAGTGTGATGGATACGGCAATTTATGAGGGTAGAGCAGAAGGTTTTGTGGAAGGCATGGCAAAAGGACGCGAGGAAGGAGAAAAGCATAAACAGCAGGAGATAGCGCAGAACATGAAGAGGATGGGGTTGCTTTCGGACATGATAGCTGAAGTTACCGGTTTGACGTTCGAGGAGATAGAACGGTTATGAGTGGTGGTGTCTGAGCAAAGGAAGCAGTCTTTTCATACAATAGATGGAAGCCATAATGGCAATGATTCCTCCGGTATAACCGATGTCCGAGACGGATAAGTCTGAACAAACGATTCCGCCGATTAGGGCTCCGCTACCGATTCCTACGTTGTAAATGCCTGAATAGACTGACATGGCGATTGCGGTACCTTGCGGAGCAAGCCGGATGATTTCGGATTGGAAAATCAGGTTGAACAAAGTAATGGCGAATCCCCAAAATATGCAAAGCGAAATTGCCGTCCAGGCGTAAAAAGCCGAAACGTGGAGTAAAAGCAGGATAAGGGTAATGCCCAGAATGGCAAGGCGAATGAATAGCTTCGGGTGTCGGTCGTAATGACGGGAAAATAAAATACTACCCAAAATCCCCGTTAATCCAAACAAAATAAGGACTATGGTAATTTGGTTATTGTCCAGTCTGGCTATCTGGTTCAGAAAGGGTTCGATGTAACTGTATGCGGTGTAGTGAGCGGTTACCAAAAGCAGTGTCAAGATAAATACGCCCATCAGTGCCGGAGTTTCCAGGAATGAAGGTAATTCTCGCAGAGAAATGGTGTGCTGGTTTGAAGATACTTTGGGAAACACCCAGGTCAATAGCAAGAGGACGGCAAAGGCAATCGCGGCAATGTAGAGAAAAGTAATCCGCCAACCGACCTGCAAGCCGATAATTCGTCCGAGGGGAAGTCCGACAATCATGGCAATGGAGGTGCCTGTGACTAATAGTCCCAGTGCCGTAGAGCCTCGTCCTTGCGGAGCGACTTGTACGGCTAAGGGGGAGGCGATGCTCCAGAACACGGCGTGCGAACAAGCGACTCCGATACGTGAAAGCATCAGAAGCGAATAGCTGGTGGAAACAGCGGAAAGCAGATGGCTGGCGATGAATAGTCCGATGACCAGAAACAGCAGTTTGCGGTATTCCGTTTTTGCCAGAAGTAGCATCAGGGGAAGCGATGCCAGTGCTACCACCCAGGCATAAACGGTGATTAACAATCCGGCGTGTGCTTCACTGATTTGAAAATCAGAAGCAATGTCGCTGAGCAGGCCGATAGGTATAAATTCGGAAGTATTGAAAACGAAAGCAGAGAATGTCAAGCCGATTACCGGAAGCCAGGTCTTGCTCCAACTTTTGCGGACTTTAGGATGCTCCATAGTCAGTGAATCAT
>CAYNXE010000077.1:0-9954 GCA_964400995.1 uncultured Odoribacter sp. | reverse complement strand
AAAAACGGACGTTTTTTTTAGGTATTTCAAACCGGGTATCAAGCATCCATCTTCCTTTTTATACCCCATCCACATCCTTTAACCTTGTTGTCCGCTACCCCGCAGACTTTTGCGACAATCCTCCCCTTACAATGCTTATTCCATAAGCAAACATCGGGATGATACAGGAGAAATACGGCACAATGACGGTAAAACTACGGAGCAATAACGGATAAACACTTATTAAAGCCTTATTAAAGCCTTATTAAACACTTATTAAACACTTATTCTTACAATAAGCTTTTAATAGGCTTTTAATCATGTTTATACTATGGACTTGTCGTAGTTGTTCCGTATATGAATGCTAATTGAATCGGATTTACAAGAAAAAAACAATAGATGCTCGGCAGAACCAAAGAGACAAATAAGCATACAAAAAAGAGACTGTCCAACCAATGTCAGACAGTCTCCGTCTCGTTTATACGGTTTTATCCGGATTTCCCCTTATTTCCGGGCTTCAATCCACTTCCGGGCATTGACAAACGCCTCAATCCAGGGGCTTACCTCGTCTCCCTCCCGTCCTTCCGCATAATAAGCCCAGTTCCACGGATAAATGGCTCTTTCCAGGTGCGGCATCATCGCCAGGTGTCTGCCGTCCTTGCTGCAAATCGCAGCCGTCGCGAACGGTGAACCGTTCGGATTTGCCGGATAAACATCGTAAGCGTACTTCACGGGAATATGATACTCGCTTTCCGCATACGGCAGACTGAATTTTCCTTCTCCGTGAGCAATCCAGATACCCAAACGGCTACCCGCCAAAGATTCCAGCATCACCGAATGGTTCGGTTCAATCGTCACACTGACAAAACCGGATTCAAATTTATGAGAATCGTTGTGCAGCATCTTCGGCATCTCCTTGTGCTCCGGATAAATCAGCCCCAGTTCCACGAGAAGCTGACAACCGTTGCAAATACCAAGGCTCAGGGTATCTTCCCGCTTGTAGAAATTCTCCAGCGCCCGGCGCGCCTTTTCGTTGTATTTGAAGGCTCCTGCCCAGCCCTTGGCGGAACCCAGCACGTCGGAGTTCGAGAATCCCCCGACAAAGACAATCATGTTCACATCCTCCAAGGTCTCCCGGCCGCTAATCAAATCGGTCATGTGGACGTCCTTCACGTCAAAGCCGGCAAGATGCAACGCCCAGGCGGTTTCCCGCTCGCACTGGCATCCCTTTTCACGGATAACGGCAGCCCGGACTCCGGATTTCGCCTTGCGGTGCAAATCCAAACCCAAATCCGCCAGTTTTCCGGTAAATCCTTTCGGAAACTTGTATGTCAATTCATTGTGCTTGTAACTCTGGTATCTCTCCAAGGCTTTCACCTCACCGCTCTGGCGGCGGTCAAGCAGATAAGAGGTCTTGAACCACAGGTCACGCAACGAGGCAATATCCAGCGTCCAGGAAGCGTCTCCCTGCTTCAGGCTCAATTTGCCCGCCTTGCCCGGCTTGCCCAGGAATCCGTAAACCACACCGGCTTTATCCAGCAAATCGGAAACTTTCCGGGCATCCTTGTCGGCAATCTGAATCAGCACGCCCGGATTCTCGGCAAACAGAATCTTGACCACATCCTTTTCCGCCAGGAAAGAGAAATCAACCTCCAGACCCAGGCGATTGTCGGCAAAACACATTTCAAGCAAAGCCGTCACCATACCGCCCGCCGAAATATCATGCCCTGCCAGCACCACGCCTTCGTCCACCAATTGCTGTATCGCCATGAAGGCGTTTGCGAAATACTTGCTGTCCTTCACATCCGGCACTTCCAATCCCACCTTGTTCAAAATCTGGGCAAAACTGGAACCGCCCAGTTTCAGCTTGTCGAATGAGAAATCAATATAAACGATTTCCGTGGCGAAGTCGCTCTTCAACACCGGCACGACAATCTTGCGCACATCGGTCACCTCGCCCACCGTGGAAATGATGACGGTGCCCGGCGCATAGACCTTCTTGTCGCCGTATTTCTGGGTCATGGAAAGGGAATCCTTTCCGGTCGGGATATTCACGCCCAATTCAATGGCAAAATCACTGGCAGCCTGCACCGCCTGATACAAACGGGCATCCTCGCCCTCGTTGCGGCAAGGCCACATCCAGTTCGCCGACAGGGAAACACCCCGCAGCCCCTTCTCCACCGGAGCCCATACCAGATTGGTCAGCGCCTCGGCAATGGCAAGACGAGAACCGGCAGGCGCATTCGCCATAGCTGCCACCGGAGCATGACCGATGGAAGTGGCAATTCCCCGGTATCCGCTATAATCCAAGGCAACCGCCGCCACATCGCTCAAAGGCAACTGCAAAGGACCGACACACTGCTGGCGAACCACTCGTCCGGACACGGAACGGTCCACTTTGTTCGTCAACCAGTCCTTGGAAGCCACCGCCTCAATCTGCAACACCTGCTCCAAGTATTCTTCCAGCTTATCGACAGAGTATTCCAATCCGGCATACTTCTCCTTCACCGTCTTGTCCTCCATGATGGTCTTGGGAGGATTTCCAAACATATCTTTCAACTCCAGGTCGATGGGTTTCTCCTGGGTCTTGGCATTTTCAAACGTAAACTTCATGTCCCCCGTCGTCTCTCCGATGACATACATGGGAGCCCGCTCACGGTCGGCAATCCGCTGCAATTCCGCCACATCCTTCTCTTTCATCACCAATCCCATGCGCTCCTGCGACTCATTGCCGACGATTTCCTTGGCGGACAGCGTCGGGTCGCCCACCGGCAAATTTTCCATGTGAATCTTGCCCCCCGTCTCCTCGACCAATTCGGACAGACAGTTCAAATGCCCGCCAGCTCCGTGGTCGTGAATGGAAACAACGGGATTCACCTCGCTTTCCGCCATGGCGCGGATGGCATTGCAAACCCGCTTCTGCATCTCGGGATTGGAACGCTGTACGGCATTCAGCTCGATGGCTCCGGCATATACTCCGGTATCCACGGAAGACACGGCACCGCCACCCATACCAATCCGGTAATTATCCCCTCCCAGCAACACCACCTTGTCTCCCACCTCGGGCGTATGCTTCATCGCCTGCTTGCGGTTGCCGAAACCGACACCGCCCGCCTGCATGATGACCTTGTCGTATCCATACGTCCGTCCGTTCTCCTCGTGCTCAAAGGTCAGCAAAGAACCGCAAATCAACGGCTGACCGAACTTATTGCCAAAATCGGAAGCGCCGTTGGAAGCCTTGATTAAAATATCTTCGGGGGTCTGATACAACCACTTCCGGGGGTCGATACGCTGCTCCCAAAGCCGGGAAGCATCCAGACGCGGATAAGAAGTCATGTAAACCGCCGTACCTGCCAACGGAAGAGCCGCCTGCCCTCCGGCAATCCGGTCGCGAATCTCTCCACCGCTTCCCGTTGCGGCACCGTTGAAAGGTTCCACCGTCGTCGGGAAATTATGGGTCTCGGCTTTCAACGAAATAACCGTGCCGATTTCCTTCGTTTCATATACATCCGGCTTGTCATGCGTATGCGGAGCAAACTGTTCCACTTCCGGTCCTTCGATAAACGCGCAATTGTCCTTGTAAGCGGAAACAATCCGGTTGGGATTCTCCTGGGAAGTCTTTTTAATCAGCTTGAACAGCGTGCTCTCCTTTTCCTCCCCGTCAATGATGAACGTACCGTTGAATATCTTGTGACGGCAATGTTCCGAATTGACCTGCGAGAAACCGAACACCTCGGAATCCGTCAGTTTTCTGCCCAGTTTCTTCTCCAATCCCTCCAGATAAGCAATCTCATCCGGATTCAAAGCCAATCCCTCCTGCACGTTGTACGCCCGAATATCGTCTATATAAACAATCGGGTCCGGTTGCTTGTCAATGGTATAGACCTGCTGGTCCAACCCATTGTAAAATGCCTTCAGCATCGGGTCGAACGGCGTCCTTTCACTATCGGTCCGGGTAAACTCCTCTATCCGCAGGATGCCGCTGATTCCCATGTTCTGGGTGATTTCCACGGCATTCGTGCTCCACGGGGTAATCATTTCCCGGCGAGGACCGATAAAATAGCCCTTCAAGGCGCCTTCCGCCACTTTGCGGGCACCACTGAACAACCATTCCAATTTACTGACATCAAGAGAATTTTCAGACGCCTGATACTGCACGGCATAAACCGTCGCGTCTTTCTGGTAGAAAACTATTGTCATGCTTTAATAATTTATTTCACGTGCTAATAAAAGCGGAGCAAAGATAACATTTTCCCGGCTATTTTTCCGTTGATAAAAAAGAATTACTAAAAATTTTGATACCTTTGCGCCGCATGCGGAAGTGAATATGAATCCATTATTAAAAACAGCGATCACGGCAGCTTTGAAAGCCGGTGAGGAGATATTGCGCATCTACCATGACCCGGATGCGGATTTCGGCATAGAACGCAAAGCGGACAATTCACCGCTGACCATTGCCGACCGGAAATCCAATGACATCATCATGGAATACCTGGCAACTACCCCCTACCCGGTCATCAGCGAGGAAAACAAAGCCGTCGCATTTGAAACCCGTCGCCAGTGGCAGACCGTCTGGATTGTCGACCCGCTCGACGGAACGAAAGAATTTATCAAACGCAACGGAGAATTTACCGTGAACATCGCCCTGACCCGTGACGGCAAACCCGTGTTGGGAGTCATTTACATCCCCGTGCGACAAACCCTCTATTACGGCAGCGACCAGGGAGCTTTCCGGGCGGAACACGTCACCGCTTCAACGGAGGCGGATCTGACCCGGATACAGGAACAGGCTCAGCGTCTGCCTGTCGGGCATTCCGGTTCCTCCTGCATCGTGGTCGCTTCCCGGTCGCACATGAGTCCGGAAACCGAAACGTTCATCAACGAATTGCGCCAACAGAAAGGAAGCGTGGAATTGACCTCCGTGGGCAGTTCCATCAAGATATGCCTCGTTGCCGAAGGGACGGCGGACATTTATCCCCGCTTTGCTCCCACCATGGAATGGGACACCGCGGCAGGCCACGCCATCGCCAGGGCTGCCGGAAAAGAATTGTACCAGGCGGACGGCACAACGCCCCTGACCTATAACAAAGAGAATTTGCTGAATCCGTGGTTTATCGTAAAATGACAAACCACCCATAACTAACGATATAATATGACAAACATAGCGGAAAACATCTATCCGATATTTGACAAAATGCTGCAACGGGAAGACCGGGAAGCCCTGCTGAAACAAAAAGGCATCATGATTTGGTTCACGGGTCTCTCCGGTTCGGGCAAAAGCACCCTCGCCATCGCCCTGGAAAGAGAACTCCACCAAAGAGGCATCCTCTGCCGCATCCTCGACGGCGACAACATCCGGAGCGGAATCAACAACAATTTAGGTTTTTCGGAAAACGACCGGACGGAAAACATCCGCCGCATCGCCGAGGTTTCCAAATTATTCGTGGATTGCGGGATAGTCACCCTGGCAGCTTTTATCAGTCCGACCAAAGCCATTCGCCAAATGGCCGCGGACATCATCGGACAAAAAGATTTTCTGGAAGTCTTCGTCAGCACCCCCATTGAAGAATGCGAAAAAAGAGATGTCAAAGGCTTGTACGCCAAGGCACGCCGGGGCGAAATCAAAGAATTTACCGGCATCTCCTCGCCCTTTGAAGCACCGGACGCTCCTTTCATATCCATCGACACTTCCCGGCAATCCCTGGAAGCGTCCGTCAACATGCTCTTGGAGGCCATCCTGCCCAAGATTCATTGAGAAGGAGACGTCAATGGAAACACGATATGTAAATAAAAAAAAACAATTATAAGATGTCAGAAGAATACAAGTTGAGCCACTTGAAAGAACTGGAAGCGGAATCCATTCACATCATCCGCGAAGTGGTTGCAGAATTTGAAAATCCGGTCATGTTGTATTCCATAGGAAAAGATTCCTCGGTCATGGTCAGATTGGCTGAAAAGGCCTTTTATCCGGGCAAAGTCCCGTTTCCGTTAATGCACATCGACTCCAAATGGAAATTCAAGGAAATGATTGAATTCCGTGACCAATATGCCAGGGACAACAACTGGGACCTGATTGTCGAATCCAACACCAAAGCTTTCCAGGAAGGTGTCGGACCGTTCACCCACGGCAGCAAGGTGCATACGGACCTGATGAAGACCCAGGCGCTGTTGCAGGCTCTGGACAAATACAAGTTCGACGCCGCTTTCGGCGGAGCCCGCCGCGATGAAGAGAAATCGCGCGCCAAAGAACGCATCTACTCTTTCCGGGACAAATTCCACCAATGGGATCCCAAAAACCAACGCCCCGAATTGTGGAACCTCTACAATGCCCGGGTACACAAAGGAGAATCCATTCGCGTGTTTCCGTTGTCCAACTGGACGGAACTGGACATCTGGCAATACATCCGTATGGAAAACATTCCCATCGTACCGCTCTATTTCGCCAAGGAACGTCCCGTCATTGAAATGGACGGCAACTTGATTATGCCGGACGACGACCGTCTGCCCGAACAATACCGGGACAAGATACAAATGCGCAAGGTTCGCTTCCGCACCCTGGGCTGCTGGCCGCTGACCGGAGCCGTCGAATCGGAAGCCGACACGATTGAAAAGATTGTGGAGGAAATGATGACCACCACCAAGTCGGAACGCACCACCCGGGTCATTGACTTCGACCAGGATGCCAGCATGGAACAGAAAAAAAGAGAAGGCTATTTTTAATTTGCAGGACTGTTTAACGACGTTGAAACATGGAAAAACTAAATATAACAGAATTTCTGGATCAGGACGAGAAAAAGGACCTTTTGAGGCTGCTGACCGCCGGCTCCGTGGACGATGGAAAATCCACCCTGATCGGCAGGCTGCTTTTTGACAGCAAGAAATTATACGAAGACCAGTTGGACGCGCTGGAGAGAGACACCAAACGCTACGGCAACGCAGGCGAAAATATCGACTACGCCCTGTTGCTCGACGGACTGAAAGCCGAACGGGAACAAGGCATCACCATTGACGTCGCCTATCGGTATTTCTCTACCAACAAACGGAAATTCATCATCGCCGACACCCCGGGACACGAACAATATACCCGAAACATGATTACCGGCGGTTCGACCGCCAATCTGGCCATCATCCTCGTGGACGCCCGTTCCGGAGTCATTACCCAGACCCGCCGCCACACCTACCTGGTATCCCTGCTGGGGATAAAGCACGTAGTGCTGGCGGTCAACAAAATGGACCTGGTGGACTACGACCGAAACGTGTTCGACCGGATTGTCAGCGATTACCGTCATTTTGCAGAACCTCTGGGCATTCCGGACATCACCTGCATTCCCCTCTCCGCCCTGAAAGGCGACAACGTGGTGGAATCCTCTGAAAACATGAAATGGTACACCGGAAAACCGTTGCTGGAATTTTTGGAAACCGTACACATCGGCAGCGACAAAAATTTCTCGGATTTCCGCTACCCCATACAATACGTGCTCCGTCCGAACCTCGACTTCCGGGGATTCAGCAGCACCGTCGCCTCGGGCATTGTCCGCAAAGGCGATGAAGTCATCGCATTGCCCTCCATGAAACGCTCCCGGGTAAAATCCATCGTGACTTACGAGGGAGAACAGGAATTCGCTTTTCCCCCGCAGGCGGTGACCATCACCTTGGAGGACGAAATCGACATATCCCGGGGAGAAATGCTGGTGCATCCGGACAACCTCCCGACCGTCAGCCGGAATTTTGAAGCCATGCTGGTCTGGATGGACGAGAAAAAAATGGATCCGGACGAACAGTTTTTCATCAAGCACACCACCAACCTCGCCCGGGTCAAGATTGACAAAATCCGCTACAAGGTCAACGTCAACACCCTGGAACAGTCGCCGGGCGACACCATGGAATTGAACGAAATCGCCCGGGTGATCCTGAGTACAGGAAAACCGTTGTTTTTCGACCCTTACCAAAAGAACAAAAACACCGGAGCCTTTATCCTGATTGACCCGATTACCAACAACACCTGCGCCGTCGGTATGATTATCGACAAAGTGGAGATGAAAGAAATGCAGGAGTTTGAAATACCCGAAATCAACCTGACCCGGCTCGGCATCTCCCCCGAACATCACGAGGCGGTAAAGAAAGTGGTAAATGAATTGAACAGGCAAGGCATTGCCGTGAAACTGACTGAATAATCAATTACTCGTATGGGCGTATTAGAATTTCAGAAATTACCGGTCAACACGCTGGTAGGTGCCGACTGGAAAACGTTTAAAGGAATCACCGCAGGACAAAAAATAGAAAAAGGATACAGGACCAAATATTGCCTGACCAAATGCGTCTGCCGGCTGCTGAGCACCTTGAAACCGATACAGGACCGCCGTTATGCCAAACGACTGGCAAACCAGTCCATCAACATGGAACCCGTATTCATTCTCGGTCACTGGCGGAGCGGCACCACATTCGTCCACAACGTCCTGGCACACGACAAACACTTCGGGTACACGACAACCTACCAGACGGTTTTCCCGCACATGATGATGTGGGGACAGCCTCTGTTCAAAAAAACAATGGCGTGGCTCATGCCCGATAAACGGCCGACGGACAACATGGAATTGAACGTGGACCTTCCGCAAGAGGAAGAGTTTGCCTTGTCCAACATGCTTCCCTACTCCTACTACGATTTCTGGTTTTTACCCCAAAACATGCTGGAGTATTGCGACCGCTTCCTGACCATGAAGACCGCCACGCCCGAAGAACGCCAGGCATTCAAGGACACGTTCCTGAAACTGATCAAGATTTCGCTCTGGAACACCAAAGGCGAACAATTTCTGAGCAAAAATCCTCCGCACACCGGCAAGATAAAAGAAATTCTGGAAATGTTTCCCAACGCCAAATTCATCTACCTGATGCGCAACCCGTACACGGTATTTGAATCGACCCGCAGTTTCTTCAACAACACGATAATCCCCCTGCAACTACAAAAAATCAGCCAGGAGGAAATGGAGCAAAACATCCTCGAAGTGTACACCCGGCTGTACCATACCTACGAGGAAGAAAAGAAACTGATTCCGGAAGGCAACCTGATTGAAATCAAATTCGAGGACTTTGAAGCCGACGCCATGGCCATGACGGAGAAAATCTACAAAACCCTGCGCATTCCGGGATTTGAAGAAGCCAAACCCGACATCGCCGCCTACCTGGAAAAGAAAAAAGGCTACAAGAAAAATGCCTACAAATACGAACCCCGAACCGTCGAACTGGTCGAGAAACACTGGGATTTCGCCTTAAAGCAATGGGATTACAAACTGTAATCCCTTAAGCCACGACATTGGTTACCCGGTTGACCGTCACCAATGTGCCGAACTCGTCCCGAATCTCCACCTGTACGACATGGGTGCGTTTGCCCCGATGTATGAACGTGCCGCGCGCCACGACAAACTTGCCTTTCGCCTGCTTGATGTGGTTGCCGTTCACCTCTATGCCGAAAACATTGAACTTAATCTCCTCCGGCACGGAAATGACACTCAACGCCCCTCCCACGGTTTCCGCCAACGCCATATTGGCACCTCCGTGCAAAGCTCCGTCCGGGCGGCAAGTCCGGCGGTCAATGGGCATCTTCATTTCCAGCCACCCTTCTCCGGCAGCCGTACACACCATTCCCACGTGGTCCACCAACGTATTCTGGCAAAA
This sequence comes from uncultured Odoribacter sp., assembly GCA_964400995.1. Lineage (GTDB taxonomy): Bacteria > Bacteroidota > Bacteroidia > Bacteroidales > Marinifilaceae > Odoribacter. Next base: position 303 of record CAYNXE010000077.1, on the reverse strand, counting down.
CCGATTCAATCGTTCCAATACATCTTCCATGATTGTACTATTTATCAACACCTCTAAACGGTTGCCAAAAATAAAACATTTCTGATAAATTTCCGGATTTTACCCCTTTGTATTCGGCAAAAATTTCATACATTTGTGTAAAACGGTGTGATGCACAAATCCCGTATGAAGACATTGTAAATCATAGATAAAACCAGATGACACCATTAAAAGAAGGCGACAAGGCACCTTTTTTCAAAGGTCTTGACCAGAACAACCGGGAAATCAGCCTGGACGATTTTAAATGAAAGAAACTCATCCTAT
>CAYNXE010000076.1:0-10006 GCA_964400995.1 uncultured Odoribacter sp. | reverse complement strand
TGGCTCCGACCAAGAATCTGGACCGGATGGAGTGGATGCTGGAGAAATGCACGGAGATGGGCATTGATGAGATTACTTTGTTGAATACGGAACATTCCGAGCGGAAGGTGGTGAAGGAGGAACGTTTGGAAAAGGTGATTGTTGCGGCGATGAAGCAGTCGTTGAAGGCTTATCTGCCGAAGTTGAACCCGATGGTGTCTTTCCGGGAGTTCGTGAAAGGGCGACCGGAGGGATGCAAGTTTATCGCGCATTGTCACGAAGGCGAGAAGAAGCGGTTGGACGAGGTTTATACCGCAGTGGAAGACGTGGTCATTCTCATTGGACCGGAGGGTGATTTTTCACCGGAGGAGGTGGAATGCGCCCGGCGGGAGGGCTTCGTGCCGATAACGTTGGGGACGAGCCGTTTGCGGACGGAGACGGCGGGTATGGTGGCTTGCCACAGCATTAATTTTATGAACAGGATATAAGCGATGGGAGGATTTATGGAACATATTTGGAAGGTTGTTTTGATTGTCGTGTTGTTTTTGGTCGTGCCCCGTTGGTTGTGGGGACAGGATACGAAGACCAAAATCGCCTTGTTGAAGTACAAGGGAGGGGGCGACTGGTATGCCAATCCCACCTCTCTGCCGAATCTGATTAAGTTTTGCAATGAGCAGTTGAAGACGAATCTGGCTGCGGAACCGGTGAACGTGGAACCCGGCAGCCGGGATATTTTCAATTATCCTTTCGTTCATATGACGGGACACGGGAATGTCGTGTTCACGCCGGTGGAAGCCCAGAATCTGAGGGAATATCTGTTGGCGGGCGGTTTCCTGCACGCCGATGACAATTACGGACTGGCGGCTTCGTTCCGCCGGGAGATGAAAAAGGTGTTTCCGGAAGATGAATTGGTGGAGTTGCCTTGGGAGCATCCGATATTTCACCAGAAATACGATTTTCCGCAGGGATTGCCGAAAATTCACGAGCACGACGCCAAGCGTCCCCAGGCTTTCGGCATCATCAAGGAGGGGCGTTTGGTGGTGCTGTTCACTTTTGAAACGGACCTCGGTGACGGCTGGGAGGATACGGAGGTGCACAACGACCCCGAGAGCAAGCACTTGCAAGCCTTGCAAATGGGGGCGAATATTATTTCTTACGTGTTTCAGCATTGAATGTCCGGTACACCTCGAAAGGTACCCGGAAGCTGACGCCCTGTCTGGTCAAATCGGCTAAATGGGGAATCAGGTTGTCTTTGAAATTTTCCCAGTTGCGGTTTTCCGGCAGGCTCCAGCCCGCTTCCGCCAGCGCCATAGCGCGGGGAAAGGCCATATAGGTGACGCGGTTCAGGTCTTGCATCGCTTCCGCCCAAAGCAGTCCGGCGATGCCGATGATGTGTTCCTGTTCGTTGGCGGGCAAGCCGTATCCGGGGTCCCAGTCGTAGCTTTGTTGCAAGGTCAGGACGGGCATTCCCCAATTGTTGAATTCGGGCAGGTCGCCTTTGTATTGCGGATAGTCCAGGTAGCAATGCTCTCCGGGGGAGGCGATTAATTGGATGCCCGCCTGCCGGGTCAGTTCGATGGTTTTCGGGGTCAGTCCCATTCGCCACGTGAACAGCGTGCAATCCTTGGGATAGGGGAATAAAAATTCGGATGCCGGCATTCGGATGTTGTCCAGTTCGCACCATAGCATCAGTTCCTTTTGGTTTCGTTTGACCAGTTCGTGTATTCTTCCGAAGAAATACCCCATCATTTCCCGGACTTCCTTGAATCCCTTTGCCTGCATCAGTTTCTGGCAATCCGGGCAGTGTCCCCAGTTCTTGTCGATGACCGCCTCGTCGCCTCCCAGGTGAATCCGGCGTGCCGGGAAAAGGGCGCACACTTCCTGCAATATGTCGGCATAGACCTCGTACACTTTTTCCTGTGCGGCGCACAAGGTACGGTCGGTCGTTTTGCCCAGCTGGACGGGAATGCTGTCCAGGTGCGCGCAGCCCAGCTCGGGGCAGGCGAGGAGCAATGCCGCCGTATGTCCCGGAATGTCCAGTTCGGGGATGATTTCCACGTGCCGTTGGGCGGCGTAACGAATCAAGTCTTTCAGTTCTTCCTGGGTGTAGAAACCGTTGTGCGGTCCCTGGGAACCGGAATGCTTGTCCCGGAATGCGCCGACTTCGGTCAATTGCGGGTACTTTTTGATTTCCATACGCCAGCCCTGGTCGTCCGTCAGGTGCAGTTGCAGCGTGTTGAACTTATAGCCTGCCATCAGGTCGATAAAGCGCTTCACCTCCTTTACGGGGATGAAATGCCGTGCCGGGTCGAGCATCAACGCCCGGTAGCCGTAGCGGGGCGCGTCTTCTATTTGCAGGCAGGGCAAGCCGGTGGGCGGAGTTTGTCCGTCGTGTTCCAAAAGCAGTTGGTTCAGGGTCTGGATGCCGTAGAATATGCCGGCGGCTCCCTTTCCGGTGATGCGGATGGAACGGGGAGTGATGACCAGCCGGTAGCCTTCCGGATGATTCAGGGTCGTGTCGGTCTGTAAAAAAATGTTCCGCCGGGGTTGACCGTCAGCGAGCGAGATTTCTGCCCGGCAACCTGTCCTTTGGGCGAGAATCCTTTGCAATTCCCGGGCTTCGTTTTGCAGGGAGGTGTCGGACAGGTGGATTTTTTCGGTGGCGCCGAACGTGTAGTAGCCTTTGCCTGCCGGAACGATTCGCGCGGGTACGGGTATCAGGGATTGGGCAAAGACCGCCAGGTGAAAAAGCAAGCCACAACAGATACCAATCAATGTTTTCATAGGTGATGAGGGGTTAATGACGGGATAAAGGTATAAAAATATCGTTACGAACTGACGAATTGTCTGTAAAAATAATTTTTATTATGTCAATTTGTCGGATGATGTGCAAAAATTTCCTTGAAACTTTCCATCGGGGGGATTCGGTATAAGTTTTGTATTTGTCCGTAGCAGAAAGGAGAATGCAAGACTATGAATACCAATAATTATACGATTAAGTCGCAGGAGGCATTGCAGGGTGCGGTGCAGCTTGCGCAGAGCAAGGGTCAGCAGGCGATTGAGACGGGGCATTTGTTGAAGGCGGTGCTTCACGTCGGCGAGAATGTGACTCATTTTATTTTTAACAAGCTGGGGGTTAACGGCAGGAATCTGGCGTCCGCGCTGGATCGCATAACGGATGCCTATCCCAAGGTTTCCGGGGGTGAGCCTTATCTTTCGGCGGACAGTAACCGGGCGTTGGAGAAGGCGACCCGGCTGGCGCAGGAGATGGGCGACCAGTATGTGTCGATAGAGCATATTTTGCTGGGGTTGCTGGACAATCGGGACCAGGTGGCTCAGTTGCTGAAGGATAGCGGATTGACGGAGAAGGAGACGAAGGAGGCGATTGCGGAGTTGCGCAAGGGCTCGAAGGTGAATTCCCAGTCGGCGGAGGACAGTTACGACGCTCTCGGACGGTATGCCGTCAATTTGAACGAGCGTGCCCGCAACGGCAAACTGGATCCGGTTATCGGACGGGACGATGAGATTCGGCGGGTGTTGCAGATTTTGTCCCGGCGGACGAAGAATAATCCAATTTTGATAGGCGAGCCGGGCGTGGGCAAGACGGCGATTGCGGAAGGGCTGGCGCAGCGGATTGTCAACGGGGATGTTCCGTCGAATCTGACTTCAAAGCAGATTTTTTCGCTGGATATGGGTGCTCTCGTGGCGGGAGCCAAGTACAAGGGGGAGTTTGAAGAGCGTTTGAAGGCGGTGGTGAACGAGGTGCTGGCTTCGGAGGGGGAAATCATTTTGTTCATAGACGAGATTCATACGCTGGTGGGCGCCGGGAAGTCGGAGGGGGCGATGGATGCCGCCAATATTTTGAAGCCGGCTTTGGCGCGGGGCGATTTGAGGGCGATTGGAGCCACGACGCTCAATGAGTATCAGAAGTATTTTGAGCAGGACAAGGCGCTGGAGCGTCGTTTTCAGAAGGTGATGATTGACGAGCCGGACGTGATGAGTGCCATTAGCATTATGCGCGGTTTGAAGGAGAGGTATGAGAATCACCACAAGGTGCGGATTACCGATGATGCGATTATCGCTTCGGTGGAGTTGTCGCACCGTTATATTTCGGACCGTTTTTTGCCGGACAAGGCGATTGACCTGGTGGACGAGGCGGCTGCGAAGTTGCGTTTGGAGATGAATTCGGTGCCGGAGGAGATTGACGAGCTGGAGCGGAAGATTCAGCAGTTGGAGATAGAGAAGGAGGCGTTGAAGCGGGAGGGGAGCAGCAAGAAGCTGGATGAAATCGGGAAGGAGCTGGCGGATTTGAATGACGAGCGTACCAAGTTGAGGGCGCAATGGGAATCCGAACGTTCGCTAATTGATGAAATCCAGAAGAACAAGGATGCCATCGAGCAGTATCGGTTTGAGGCGAACCGTGCCGAGCGTGAGGGGGATTACGGCAAGGTGGCGGAGTTGCGCTACGGGAAAATCAAGGAAGCCGAACAGCGCATCGAGGAGGTGAAGGTGAAGTTGGCGGAGATGAAGCACGGGGATTCTTTGATTCGGGAGGAGGTCACGGCGGACGATATTGCGGCGGTGGTTTCCAAATGGACGGGGATTCCGGTTAACCGGATGATGCAGAGCGAGCGGGTGAAGTTGTTGCATCTGGAGGAGGAGTTGCACAAGCGGGTGGTCGGGCAGGAGGTGGCGATTGCCGCCCTGGCGGATGCCGTGCGGCGGAACCGTGCGGGATTGCAGGATGCCCGCCGGCCTATCGGTTCGTTTATTTTTCTGGGGACGACGGGTGTCGGCAAGACGGAGCTGGCGAAGGCGTTGGCGGAGTTTTTGTTTGACGATGAGTCGCAGATGACCCGTATCGATATGTCGGAGTATCAGGAGAAGCATTCGGTGTCCCGTCTGATTGGCGCGCCTCCGGGATATGTCGGTTACGACGAGGGTGGACAGTTGACGGAGGCGGTGAGGCGGAAGCCTTATTCGGTGGTGTTGCTGGACGAGATTGAGAAGGCGCATCCGGATGTGTTCAATATTCTCTTGCAGGTGCTGGATGACGGACGCTTGACGGACAACAAAGGGCGGACGGTGGATTTCAAGAACACGATTATCATTATGACATCCAATATTGGAGCACATATCATTCAGGAAAAACTGAAGGATTTGAATGACAAGAACCGGGAACAGGTGCTGGAGGCGACCAACCAGGAGGTGTATGAGTTGCTGAAGCAGACCATTCGTCCGGAGTTCCTGAACCGCATCGATGAGGTGATTATGTTTACGCCTTTGCAGGAGAGCGAGATTGTCGATATTGTCCGGCTGCAAGTGAGGTCTTTGCAGGGGATGCTGGCAGGCAATGGCATTTCCATCGAGGTGACGGACAGGGCGGTGGAGTGGATTGCCCGTGAGGGGTATGACCCGCAGTTCGGGGCGCGTCCGGTGAAGCGGGTGATTCAACGGAATCTGCTGAACGACTTGTCCCGGCAGATACTGGCGGAGCAGGTGACGCGGGACAATCGCATCGTGGTCGATGTGAAGGATGACCGTATTGTTTTCGAGAATCAGTAAGCGATGCTAAGGTAACGGCAGAGCCGGGGGAACCGTGAGGTTCTTCCGGCTTTTCTTTTGAACTTTATTTGCCGGGATACGTAAAACCTGTCGGTATGATTGTAAATGTGATTGATATGCACACATCCGACATTGGTTTGATAGGGCTTGCCGTTATGGGGGAAAATCTGGCGTTGAACTTTGAGAGCAAGGGGTTTACGGTTTCCGTGTATAACCGTCCGCACGACGGACAGGAGTCTGTCGTGGACCGTTTTATGCGGGAGCGGGGAAAAGGGAGGCGTTTTGTGGCGACGCATTCCGTGCAGGAGCTGGTTGCTTCCCTGAAACGTCCGAGGAAGGTGATGCTGATGATTCGTGCCGGTCAGCCGGTGGACGAGGTTATCCGGGAATTGCTGCCGCATCTGGAAGCGGGCGACATTATCATTGACGGGGGCAATTCCGATTTCAGGGACACGGAACGCCGGGTGAAGGAGGTGGAGGAAAAGGGGCTTTTGTACGTGGGAGCCGGGATTTCCGGCGGCGAGATGGGTGCCCTGACCGGTCCTTCCATTATGCCCGGCGGTTCAAAGAAGGCTTGGCGCTGGGTAAAGGGGCTTTTGCAAAGCATTGCCGCCCGGCTGGACGGCGGGATGCCCTGCTGCCAGTGGATAGGTTCCGGCGGTGCGGGGCATTACGTGAAAATGGTGCACAATGGCATCGAGTACGGCGAAATGCAGTTGATAGCGGAATGTTATCATATCCTGAAAGAGGGCGGCGGGTTCGACAACGGCAGGATTGCCGACATTTTTGAAACCTGGAACCAGGGGGAACTGAACAGTTACCTGCTGGGCATTACGGCGGAGATATGCCGGAAGAAGGATGAGGAGGGGGCGTATCTGCTGGACAGGATTCGGGATGTGGCGGGACAGAAGGGGACGGGCAGGCTGGCTGTCTTTTCCGCCTTGGAGGAGGGCGACCCGCTGACTTTGATTGCGGAGGCCGTTTATGCCCGCTTTCTGTCGTCCGTGCCGGAGGAACGGGAAAAGGCGGCGGCGTATTATGCTTCCACTTTTTCCGATTCGTATCGGGAGCGCAGCGGTTTGACGGACTGGCTCGGTGATGCCTTTTATGCTGCCCGGCTGGTTTCTTATGCGCAGGGCTTTTCCTTGTTGCGCAGGGCTTCGGCTCATTACGGCTGGGAGCTGGATTTCGGTCTGCTGGCGAAGGTATGGCGGAAGGGGTGCATTATCCGCTCCGCTTTTCTGAAGCAGATTACCCGGGCTTATGGGGTGGCACCCGGATTGGAGAATCTGTTGTTCGACGATTTTTTCAGGCAGCGGCTGACGGAGGCTTTGCCGGCGTGGAGACGGGTGGTTGCCGGTTGTCTGTCTTCCGGACTTCCGGTGCCTTGCCTGGCGTCCGCCCTGACCTATTTCGACGGGTTGCGGACGTCGCGTTCCGCCGCGAATCTGATTCAGGCGCAGCGGGATTATTTCGGGGCGCATTCTTACGAGCGGACGGATGCGCCCCGGGGACAGTTTTTTCATACCGACTGGCACGGTGTCGGGAGTGCCGTTTCAGGGAGTTATAACGCATAAAACGGGAAAGCGATGAAACCGGACGGTCACATTTTGGTTATCTTCGGCGCCTCGGGAGATTTGACGAAGCGGAAGTTGTTGCCTTCTCTGTTTGAATTGTTCGACCGGGATATGCTGCCGGAGCGTTTTGTCGTGTTGGGCGTGGCGCGGACGAAGTTTACCGGGGAGGGCTTCCGGAAGGAGCAGCGGGAGAACCTGAAACGTTTTTTGAAGGGCGGAGCGCCTGCCGACAAAACTTTGGATTCGTTTTTGGAGCGGGTGCATTATGTGGCTTTGGATACGGACGACGCCAGGGAATACCGTTTGCTGGCGGAGAAGATTGCCGATATCCGGCGGACGGAGGATATTCCGGATCGGTTGCTGTTTTATCTCGCCGTGCCTCCCCAAAATTACGAACGGATTGCCGATGCGCTGCGGGAGACGGGGCTGAGTCGGGCGCGGGAAGCAGGCGGCTGGAGGCGGATTATCGTGGAGAAGCCTTTCGGAAGCAGTCTGGAGACGGCGCAGCGGTTGAACGGGCATTTGTGCTCCATTTTCGGGGAGGATGAGATATACCGCATCGACCATTTTCTGGGGAAGGAGACGGTGCAGAATATTCTGGTGCTGCGTTTTGCCAATCAGATTTTTGAATCGCTGTGGAACCGGAATTACATTGATTCGATAGAGATACGTGCCGAGGAGACGTTGGGCATTGAGAACCGCGGGATGTATTACGAGGGGGCGGGGGCTCTCCGGGATATGGTGCAGAATCACCTGATGCAGTTGATGGGCTTTGTGGCGATGGAGGCGCCTTCCGCCTTCGATGCGGAGCTGATGCGCGACGAGGTGGCGAAGGTGTTCCGTTCCTTGCATCCTCTGTCGCCGGCGGATGTGGTTCGCGGGCAGTATGTTGCCGGAGAGGCGGACGGGAAGCCGCTGCCGGCTTATCGGGAGGAGTCGGGGGTGGCGGCGGATTCGACCACCGAGACGTATGTCGCGATGCGTTTTTACATCGACAACTGGCGTTGGGGCGGCGTGCCTTTTTATTTTTATACGGGGAAACGTTTGGCAAAATCGAGGTCGGAAATCATCATCCATTTCAAGAACGTGCCGCATCGGCTGTTTGCCGGTATGTGCGCTCAGGATTCCTGCAATGAGCTGGTGCTGAAGGTGGATGCGCCGGAAAGCATTTCCCTGAAATTCGGGTTGAAAGTGCCGGGTTCGTTTTTCGAGGTGAAGCGGGTCAGTATGGATTTCGCTTATGATTCGCTGTGCAATACTTATATGGCGAACGCCTACGAACGTTTGTTGCTGGATGCGATGCAGGGCGATTCGACCCTTTATACCCGGACGGATGCCCTGGAGTTGAGCTGGCGGTTTATCGACCCGATTGTGCGGGCGTGGGCGGAGAAGCCGGCGGAAGGACTGTTTTTTTATCCTGCCGGAAGCGAAGGGCCCGTGCCGCAGGATGACTCGTGCGATGTCTTGTGTGTCAAGTAGAAATTATTTGTCCGTCAATGCCTTGTGAGAAAAATGGTATTCGTTTCATTTTTTTCAAGGTTTGAAGTTGTGTTTTTCAAATAAAGCGTATCTTTGCCTTCGTTTTGTTCCGAACCGCTTTCCGGCGGCAAGGATTAAATGGGAATCAGGTGAGAATCCTGAACAGTCCCGCTGCTGTAAGCCTATAATGGGTCAGGCATACTTTAGCCACTGTCTCTCCGGAGATGGGAAGGCGCCTGGACCGGGGTAAGTCAGAAGACCTGCAAAACGATTTTTTTTTCAATGGCTTTCGAGGAATTAGCTGTAGAAAACATCAGGTATGCGTTTTTAGCACGTTTTACATTTTGGGTTTTACAGGACATACGGAATGTTTCCGTTGTGTTTTTGGGGGATTTCCCGTTTTCTTCGAAGCGTAGTAATCATTGTTTAAAGGAACGGGTTTGATGCGTTTGTTTTATTATCGGTGCGGACTTTGCGTCCTGGGGCTGGTCAGTATTTTTTGCCGGAGTGCCGCGCAGACGGCGGATACGCTTCGGGAGCATCAATTGGAGCAGGTGGACGTGTCGGGCGTGCGGCGTCCGTCGGTGGTGCGCTCCTCGGCACCGTTGCAGGTGGTGAGCGGAGAGGAGATGGAGCGTCTGGGCTACCAGAGCCTGGCGGATGCCGTGCGGCGTTTCAGCGGGGTGACCGTGAAGGATTACGGCGGTATCGGCGGTTTGAAGACGGTGTCGGTGCGCAGTCTGGGGGCTCACCACACGGCAGTGGCGTATGACGGTATAGCCGTCAGCAATTGCCAGGCGGGGCAAATCGACATCGGGCGGTTTTCCCTGGACAATGTGTCGCAGGTGAGCCTCGCTGTCGGGCAGGAGGACGATATTTTCCAGTCGGCACGGATGTTCGCCTCGGCGGGGGTGTTGAGCATCCGGACGCAGCAGCCGGTGTTCGGCGAAAACCGGAAGGACAGTTGGCAGTTCCGGGTGAAGGGCGGTTCTTTCGGCTTCGTCAATCCGAATCTGCGGTATGCCCGGAAGCTGACGCAACGGACCCGCGTTGCCGTGGACGGGGACTTTTTGAGGGCGGACGGCGCTTATCCTTTTACTTTGAAGAACGGGAAACTGGTTACCCGGGAGAAGCGGTATAATTCGGATATTCTTTCCTGGCACACGGAAGCCAATCTTTACACTACCCTCCGGGACAGCAGCGCACTGACGGCAAAGGCTTATTATTTCCAGTCGGAACGGGGACTGCCGGGCGGAGTGATTTTTTATAATCCTTATAACAGGGAGCGTTTGTGGGACCGGAATTTCTTTGCCCAAACCGGCTACGAGAAGCGTTTCAATCCGCAATGGGCGCTGAAAGGGGCGTTGAAGTATAATTATTCGTGGAATCGTTATTTGGATGTGAAT
>CAYNXE010000075.1:0-10007 GCA_964400995.1 uncultured Odoribacter sp. | reverse complement strand
CTCCGTGAGACGGGTGAGAAGCAAGCGGTAGCCTGTTTGCACTACGATTTTGAGTAGGAAAGGAGGGGCTTAATTATTGCTTCGATGCTTTCTGGTTGATTTGGAGTTGTTGCAATTCTTCAATCAGGCGGGTCAGGCTCTTGTAGATGGTGTTGAGGCTAGCTTTGATCAGACGGATGTCTTGGTTGATGAGGGCGTATTGGTCGTCCTTTCCCTCCAGTCTCAGCAGGATTTGTTTGAGCAGTTCTTCCGGATTTTCATTTTCCGGAGTGATTTCTTCGACTGACTGGATGGTGTGTAGTCCGGTTTCCAGCCATTTCATTTCGACACCCCACAAATCGCACATGGCTTTGATTTTCGTATTGTCAGCCTTGGTGATTTTGCCGTTCAGGTAATTGCCGATAGTAGTTGCAGAGATACCCAGTTTTCTGTTTAATGTATAACCTGTTTCATTTCTGCTTTCCATGAGTGTTTTCAGGCGTTCTCGGATTTCCGGTGTCAGTTCCATAGGTAATTGTTTGAAATGTATTGAAAAAATCAATATTTTCTTTTGAAATAATACAAAATTGTACTATCTTTACAGGTTATTTATATCAAATGTAACCAAAATTTTGCATATTCCATAGACTTTTTCGGTCATTTGCATCTGCTTTCGAATGAATGTTTGATTTTTAGCAGATTGAAAAATGAAATTCTTCTATATTTCTTTTTTTATACGTGACTTTCAGAAATCATGGCTTGGAAAAAATGTTAAAAATGGAGTGGTGGCAGGTTATGGGAAAAATCTCTTTTCTATCAAAATTGTAAGGTGTCGGATAGGTTGCTTTGGGACAGGTCCGCTCGGAAGCGTAGCGGTTTTGCGGGTGAATTATGTTTAACTTTTTTTTAACCGCCCGGCGTGTGTGAAAGCGTTGTAATCGATGCTTTAAATTCATAGTTTTGTGACGGTTGAAAAAAGTATAGAATATAAATACAGATAGTTATGTCAGAAGAAAATGCAATTGAAAAAGTAAAGTGTTTGATTATCGGTTCGGGACCTGCGGGTTATACGGCTGCCATTTATGCGGCTCGTGCGAATCTGAAACCGGTATTATACACGGGGCTGCAAATGGGCGGACAGTTGACCACGACGACGGAAGTGGAGAACTTTCCCGGTTATCCGGAAGGGGTGACCGGTCCGGTGATGATGGAGGATATGCGCAAGCAGGCGGAGCGTTTCGGTACGGATATCCGTTTCGGCATCGTGACGGATGTGGATTTTTCCGGTCGTCCTCACAAGGTGACGATTGACGAGTCCAAGCAAATAGAGGCTGACGCCGTGATTATTGCTACGGGGGCTTCCGCCAAGTATCTGGGACTGCCTTCCGAGGAGAAGTTCCGGGGTATGGGAGTGAGCGCTTGTGCTACCTGCGACGGATTTTTCTATCGTGGAAAGGACGTGGCGGTAGTGGGCGGTGGCGATACCGCTTGCGAAGAGGCCACTTATCTTGCCGGTTTGTGCCGTCAGGTTTACCTGATTGTGCGGAAACCTTTCCTGCGTGCTTCCAAGGCCATGCAGCAGCGGGTGTTCAATACGGCGAACATCGAGGTGCTGTTTGAGCACAATACCTTGGAGCTTTACGGTTCGGACATGGGTGTCGAGGGGGCGCGTCTGGTGTATCGCAAAGGAGAGGCGGACGAGGCTGTAAAAGACATCAAGATTGACGGTTTCTTTTTGGCGATAGGACATCATCCGAATTCAGAGGTATTCCGCAAGTTTATCCATGTGGACGAGCAGGGGTATATCATTACGGAGGGAGCGTCTACCCGGACGAATGTGCCGGGCGTGTTCGCTGCAGGAGATATTATGGACCCGGTTTATCGTCAGGGCATTTCCGCCGCCGGTATGGGATGCCGTGCGGCTATTGATGCGGAGCGGTATATCGGGGAGTTGGAGAGCAGTAAGTGATAGAATCGATTTGCGACCGGCAGGACGACCGGTCGCAAATCATATTATTTAATCGTGACCATTGTGGCGCCGTATCCGTATTGTTTGAAAGAGGCGTCCTGGTGTTGATGACGTTTGTATTTGGTCTGGAGTTCCCAGAGAATGCGTTGGCGGAGTACGCCGTCTCCCTTGCCGTGAATGAAGATGATTTTCTTTCCTTGTCGCAGTTTGTATTCGTCCATGGTTTTCCGGAAAACATCCAGTTGATATTCCAGAATGTCTTTATTGTCCATTCCTGCCGTCGTTTCGAGCAGTTCGCTGCTGTGCAGGTCGATCTCCACGATGTTGCCCGTTGCTTGTTTCTGGGGATGCCGGACCGGTTGCGTGTCGGCGGCTTGCTTTTCCTTGAGGGCTTCGCGAAGCTGCTTTTCGTTGATTTCTTCCATTGTGGGCTGTGTTTCCTGTTCCAGCGGACGCATCAGAACCACGGAGTTGAACCAGCGGACGTGTTTGTAAGACCCCGTTTTGCAAAGGTTGACGGGATTGATTTTTAATTCGGTCTCGATGGCGTTTTTCAACCGGGTGACGCCTTTTTGGAAAAATATGGCTTGCAGGCTGATTGCCTTGATGTCGTTGTCGATTTCCTTGAGGCTATACGAACCGATGGAGCTGACGCTGTCGGGATTACAATTCCCGGCAAGGATTCCCGTGTATTTGTCGTTTTGGCGGAAAGCGACGGAGTAAAGGCATATCCGATCGGTGTCGTTGACGATGAACAGTTCGTATCGGGCATCCGTCAGGTTGTTGAAGTTGTCCGGTACGATTGCCAGGTAGAGGGTGTCCGTGGATTGCGCGGATTCTGCTTGCCGGTCGGGGCGTTTTTCCATTTCCGTTTTACTGGATGCTTCCGGTTGGGTGAAGTCCGATCGGATGACGACCAGGTCGTGGACAGAGGCAGGAATGTCGAATCCGTATTCGTCGACGAATACCTGAACCGTATTCCGGTCTGTGATGCTGGTCACTTTGCCTTCCAGTTTTTCGGTCAGGAACCTGACCGTGTCGCCGATGCTGATGTTCATAATGCGTGCGTTTTGGGTTACAGAACTTTGAATGTCAGGGGTTCGGATGGGTGACCGGGGCATTCGTGGCCTTCTCCGTGGTGGTGGCAGGTTTCGCCGGAGTCGCTGATTTTGCCTTGCAGCCAGTCGTTGACGACGGTTTCGACGGGACCGGAACAACCCCGTACCACCCGGATGTGGTGGGCTTCCAGGGTGTCTTTGGCTCCTTTGCCCATGTTTCCTGCCAGCATTAGACCGACTCCTTTTTCTTCCAGGACGGAGGCTATGTTGGATTTGCAACCGCAGCCTTCGGGGGATGCCTGCGTTTCCGTACCGATGACCCGGTTGTTTTCGTCAATGGTGAAAATTGTGTAGTATTCGCAGTGGCCGAAATGGTCGTCCACGATGTTGTTTCGGGTTGGAATGGCTATTTTCATGGTATGTATTGTTTACGGGCAAAGGTAGGTATTATTAATTAATTTGAGATATTTCTATTTGAAATCGTTTGAATATATTAAATTAGCAGAGCCAAAACGCGCAGGGGTGCTTGTGCGTGTCGGCGGGAGAATGGATAGGTATAATAAAATAATGATATTTATGACTTTACAGGAATTTCAACAAGCTATTCGGGAGGGAATCCCGGCGGAATTACCGGCTCCCAAGCCTTATGAGCCGGAGGTGAATCATGCTCCGAAAAGGAAGGACATTTTGACGAAAGAGGAGAAAAAACTGGCAATCCGGAATGCGTTGCGTTATTTCGAGCCGCGGCATCATGCCGTGCTGGCACGGGAGTTTGCGGAAGAGCTTGAGAAGTATGGACGTATTTATATGTATCGTTTCCGTCCGGATTATGAAATGTATGCCCGCAATATTTATGATTATCCTCACAACAGTTTGCAGGCAGCCGCCATTATGCTGATGATTAACAATAACCTGGACAAGGCGGTGGCTCAGCATCCTCATGAGTTGATTACTTACGGTGGCAATGGGGCGGTGTTCCAGAACTGGGCGCAGTACCGGCTGACTATGAAATATTTGTCGGAAATGACCGACGAGCAGACTTTGGTGATGTATTCCGGTCATCCCATGGGGTTGTTTCCGTCCCACAAGGATGCGCCGCGGGTGGTGGTGACCAATGGCATGGTGATTCCGAATTATTCCAAGCCGGACGATTGGGAGCGTTTCAATGCCCTGGGTGTTTCCCAGTACGGGCAGATGACGGCGGGTTCCTATATGTATATCGGACCGCAGGGTATTGTTCATGGTACGACAATTACCGTGCTGAATGCGGGACGCAAGATTTCCAAGCATGGCGAGGGGCTTGCCGGCAAGTTGTTCGTGACCGCCGGTCTGGGCGGCATGTCGGGAGCGCAGCCGAAAGCCGGAAATATCGCGGGGTGCGTGAGCGTGACCGCTGAAATCAATCCGAAGGCGATACAGACCCGTCATTCCCAGGGTTGGGTGGACGAAGTGATTGCCGATTTGGATGTTCTGTTGGAACGGATTCGGAAAGCAAAGGCCGCGAAAGAGGTGGTTTCCATAGCCTATCAGGGGAATGTCGTTGATTTGTGGGAGCGTCTGGCGAAGGAGGATGTGGCGGTTGAACTGGGTTCCGACCAGACTTCTTTGCACAATCCTTGGGCGGGCGGTTATTATCCGGCGGGTATCGGTTTCGAGGAGAGCAAGCGGATGATGGCGGAGCAGCCGGAGCTGTTCAAGCAGAAAGTGCAGGAATCTTTGCGGCGTCATGTGGCAGCGATAAATACTTGCGTGGAGCGTTTCGGCACTTATTTCTTTGATTACGGAAACGCTTTCCTGTTGGAGTCCTCCCGTGCAGGTGCCGATATTTTGAAGCCGAACGGTGATTTCAAGTATCCGTCTTATGTGCAGGATATTATGGGACCGATGTGTTTCGATTATGGATTCGGACCGTTCCGGTGGGTTTGCACCAGCGGAAAGCCTGAGGACTTGGCGAAGACGGACGAATTGGCTTGCAAGGTGCTGGAAGAGCTGGCGGCGGATTCTCCCCGGGAGATACAGCAGCAGATGCACGATAATATCCGCTGGATTAAGGCGGCAGGCGAAAATCACCTGGTAGTGGGGTCGCAGGCTCGTATCCTGTATGCCGATGCGGAGGGACGTATGCGTATCGCCGAGGCGTTCAACAAGGCGATAGAGTGGGGCGAGATTTCGGCTCCCGTCGTATTGGGACGCGACCACCACGATGTGTCGGGTACGGATTCGCCTTATCGCGAGACGTCCAACATATATGACGGTTCCCGGTTCACTGCGGATATGGCGGTGCAGAATGTCATCGGCGATTCTTTCCGGGGTGCGACCTGGGTATCCCTGCACAACGGCGGCGGTGTCGGTTGGGGAGAAGTGATGAACGGCGGTTTCGGTATGTTGCTGGACGGCTCTGCCGATTCGGAACGTCGCTTGAAGTGCATGTTGTTCTGGGATGTCAATAACGGTATCGCCCGCCGGAGCTGGGCGCGCAACGAGGGTGCCGTTTTTGCCATCAAGCGGGCAATGGAAAGCCATCCGGGTTTGAAGGTGACTGTTCCGAATTTTGCCGATGATCAATTGATAGACAGCCTGTTTTAATTCATGAATCGGTTTGGCTATCGTATGCTGTTTTGCAGAAAAGTCAGATTTCTTGCCGGACGTCGTCGTTTCACGGGGCACGGTTTGCTGCAAAAGGGTGTACGATAGCCATTATTTTAACCTTTGCTTGTGGCTAAGAATAAATTGAACAACCAGGAGGAGCCAGGATTTATTCCGGGGGTTTATAATTATTGCGACCGGTGGTGTGAGAAATGCAGGCTTCAGTTGCGGTGCGTTAGTTTCGTCATGGGGAAGAAAATGGAGGAGAAAGGCGGATTCGACTGGGAAGGGGGCGAGGTGAAGTATGATGAAATGTGGAAGCGGCTGAAAAACGTTTTTGAGGCGACTTTCGAGATTTTGCAGGAGATGGCGACCGAAAGGGGGATGCGGGTAGAGGATATTTATGCTTCCGAACAGATTGACCGGGAATTTTTAGAGGAGGAGTTGGGGGTGGTTTTCGGGGAGGATAAGCCCGAGGATTCGGATGTTCTGAAGACTTGCCGGGTTTATGAACATTGGGCGGAGCGTTGCATTGAAAAGGTGCTGGAGGTTCCGGGGCATGAGCGTGTGGGAGAAGACCTGGAAGTGGTCAGTTGGTATCTGGACTTGGTGCAGGCGAAGATGCAACGGGTTTTGCGGGGCGGTTTGCTTCGCCGGGGAACCGTTGAATGGAGGGGGAATGAGTGCGACGGCTTGGCAAAGGTCGCCTTGATTGCCATTGAGCTTTCGGAAACGAGCTGGAAAAACATCCGGAAGTGTTTTGCGGAATGTGCCGTGGAAATCGGTCATCTGCTGGTGATGTTGGAGCAGTTGCGGACGGACATAGAGCGTCTTTTCCCGAATGCCCGGGAGTTCCAGCGGCCTGGTTTTGAAAAGCCGGTCGACTGACTTGTCTTTTAGAGCACTTCCGCCACGACGAACGTGCTTCCTCCGATGTATATCATGTCTTTGGGGTCTGCCGCCTGGCGTGCTGCCTTGTACGCTTCGGCCACGGTCGGGTAGCAGTTGCCTTGCAATCCTGCCTTTCTTGCCTTTTCCGCCAATATCTCTTCGTTCAGTGCCCGGGGTATGGACGCCTTGCAGAAATAATAGGTCGCTTCGGGGGGTAAAATGTGCAATACGCTGTCGATGTCTTTGTCGTTTACCATGCCGATGACGAAATGCAGCCGTTGGTATCGGCAGGTTTTCAGTTGCTTGGTGATTTCGGTGATGCCGTCTATGTTGTGGCCGGTGTCGCAAACAGTCAGCGGATTTTCCGACAAGGTTTGCCAGCGACCGTATAGTCCGGTATTGCTGACGGTTTTGGCGATGCCTCGCCGGATGTGTTCGTCTGTAATCGCCAGTCCTTGGGTGCGGAGTCTGCGAACGGTTTCCAGTACGTTGGGAATGTTTTTGCGCTGATAGATGCCCCGCAGTTCGCTTTCCAGGTGTTCGAAGTGCCAGCCGGAGCAGTGTTGCAAGTCATAGCTGCCGTCCTCGTTGCAGGCCAGTTGCCAGTTGTCGCTGGCAAAGCTGAGGGGCGCATGGCATTCCGCCGCCTTGCTTTCAAATACGAAATCGTAATGCTTGTCGCGTGTGCCGATGACGGCGGGTATGCCGGGCTTGATGATTCCCGCTTTCTCGTTGGCGATGGCTTCCAGGGTGTTGCCCAGCAATGCCATGTGGTCGAACGAGATATTGGTGATGACGGAGGCGAGGGGTGTGATGATGTTGGTGGAGTCCAGACGGCCGCCCAGTCCGACTTCAATGACGGCGATGTCTACTTGCTGGTCTGCGAAGTACTTGAACGCCATGGCTACGGTCATTTCAAAGAACGAGGGGCGCAGTTCGGCAAACAGCGCCTGGTTGTCCCGGACGAAATCCGTGACGTATTGTTCGTCAACCATTTCCCCGTTGATTTTAATCCTTTCACGAAAATCCTTCAAATGGGGCGAGGTGTAAAGTCCCGTCTTGTATCCCGCTTCCTGGAGAATGGAGGCGAGCATGTGGGACACGGAGCCTTTCCCGTTGGTGCCGGCAACGTGTATGGTTTTGAAACGGGTATGGGGATGATTGAAATGTTCGTCCAATGCCAAGGTGTTGTCCAGATTGGCTTTGTAAGCCGCCTGGCCTTGCCGCTGGTACATTGGCAGTTGGGCAAAGAGCCAGTTTAGGGTTTCCTGGTAGTTCATGAATTTCGCTTTTAAATTCCGCACTTCCACCGGACGTGCCGGCGTCGTGCCGTGTTGCGGCAAAAATACGAAACAATTGAATAGGGTAGGTTTAAATGTGAAAAATTTATCGCAGACCGTATGAAAAGTTCCGCAGTTGGAAAATCTTCGGTGAAAAATCATTATTTTTGCAGATTATTAAAATGATGTGGCGGTCCGGATGAAGCAGATTCCGGCTGTCCTGCCTGTTTAAGAAGATATTGTATGAAAATGGATAACAATGTGCCCATACCTGTGCTGAGACGCATGCCTTCGTATCTGTCTTTTGTGAAGACGTTGCAGAAGCAGGGGGAGAAGTATGTGTCTTCTACCCGTATCGCCGAGTATATGGAGATTGATTCCACGCAGGTGACGAAGGATTTGTCCCATACCGGGCTTTCGGGAAAGACTCGGGTGGGGTATGAGGTGGACAGTTTTGTCCGGGTGTTGGAGGATTTTTTGGGCTTCAGCCGGGTGGACAGTGCTTTTTTGGTGGGTTCCGGCTCTTTGGGGTGCGCTTTGTTGCAGGACAAGGGGTTGTCGGCTTTCGGCCTGCGGATAGAGGCGGCTTTCGATGTGGACAAGTCCAAGATCGGGACGCGGGTCAATGACGTGGAGATTTACCACATCGACCATTTCCGGGCGATGGCAGCGGAGCGGAACATTGTCATCGGCATCATCACCGTGCCTGCCGAGAATGCCCAGAATGTGGCGGATTTGATGGTGGCGTGGGGCATCAAGGCCATTTGGAATTTTACGCCTGCCCGAATCAAGGTGCCGTCCCACATTGTCGTGCAGAATACGACCATTTATATGAATCTGGCGATATTGTTTAATAAATTGTATCACCAGGAGTAAACGAGTTCTTGGTTTATTTATTATCTTTGCGCTTTATAAACATAAGCTGCGTACGTAGCGTAGTAAAAAATAAAAGACTATGATAAAGATTAAGTTTCCAGACGGAAGTGTCAAGGAGTTCGAGTCGGGCGTAACCGGACTCGACATTGCAAAATCCATCAGTCCCAAGCTGGCAAAAGAGGTGCTGGCGGTCAGTGTGAACGGAGAGGTCCGGGATTTGACGCGTCCGATCACCGAAGATTCGGAAATCAAGTTGCATACCTGGGACGATGAGGAGGGCAAGCACGCTTTCTGGCATTCTTCCGCCCATTTGATGGCAGAGGCTTTGCAGCATCTGTATCCCAATATGAAATTCGGTATCGGACCGGCTATCGAAAACGGATTTTATTATGACGTGGATCCGGGCGAAGGAGTCGTGTTGACCGAAAAGGATTTGGAGACGATTGAGAAAAAGATGTTGGAACTGGCACGCCAGAATGAGGAATATTGCCGAATCAATGTGAGCAAGCAGGAGGCGCTGGAGCATTTCGGTTCGATAAACGAGACGTACAAGGTCGAGTTGATTAATGACCTGGAGGACGGGAAAATCACTTATTACCGTCAGGGTTCTTTTACCGACCTTTGCCGGGGACCGCATTTGCCCGACACTTCCTATATCAAGGCGATCAAGTTGACCAGCCTTGCCGGAGCTTATTGGAGGGGAGACGAGCATAACAAGATGCTGACCCGTATTTACGGTATCACTTTCCCGAAGCAGAAGATGCTGGACGAGTGGCTGGTGTTGATGGAGGAGGCGAAGCAGCGCGACCACCGGAAAATCGGCAAGGAGATGGAGTTGTTTACTTTCTCGCACGCCGTAGGTGCCGGATTGCCGATGTGGTTGCCCAAAGGCGCCATGTTGCGTGACCGTTTGGAAGGATTCCTTCGGAAAGTGCAGAAGAAGTACGGTTACCAGCAGGTCATCACTCCGCACATCGGAAATGTGAACCTGTACAAGACCTCAGGTCATTATCAGAAATACGGAAAAGACAGTTTCCAGGTCATCACGACCCCGCAGGAGGGAGAGGAATTCATGTTGAAACCCATGAACTGTCCTCACCATTGTGAGATTTATAAATTCAAACCGCGTTCTTACAAGGACCTGCCGTTGCGTTTTGCCGAATTCGGTACGGTATACCGTTACGAGCAGAGCGGTGAGTTGCACGGATTGACCCGTGTGCGCGGCTTTACGCAGGATGACGCGCACTTGTTCTGTACTCCCGACCAGTTGAAAGAGGAGTTCAAGAAGGTAATCGATATTATCTTTACCATTTTCAAGGCGTTGGATTTCGAGAATTTTACGGCGCAGGTGTCTTTGCGAGACCCGAA
>CAYNXE010000074.1:2046-10153 GCA_964400995.1 uncultured Odoribacter sp. | reverse complement strand
TGCAATACCGCTTCCATCGTTGCCAAACGCGCCCAAATGTCGTCGGTTGTCCGGACATAAGTCTTTATCTGCTCGTAAAGCCGATCGTATTTTGCTAATTTTGAACTCATCCCTATATCATCAAAGGTTTTCCAGAATATCCACCAAATGCTTCCACCACTTCTCCACCGTCTCGATATTGACTTTTTCATCCGGAGAATGCACGCCTCGTAAAGTCGGACCGAAAGAAATCATATCCATACCGGGATATTTTTCCAGAAACAAACCGCATTCCAGTCCGGCGTGAATGGAACGGACAACCGGCTCTTTCCCAAACAATCGTTTATAGGAAGCAACCGCCGTCTTCAATATGGCGGAATCCGGATTCGGCGCCCAACCCGGATAGCCCTCTCCATGCTCGACACTGGCACCTGCCAACCGGAAAACGGAAGCAACCATGTGCGCAATGTTCATCTTCTCGCTGTCCACGTCACTGCGTTGCGAAGTCGTAATCAAAACCGTGTTGTTTTCGACAAAACGGACGGCAGCCAGATTGGTTGAAGTTTCTACCATCCCCGGCATC
Organism: uncultured Odoribacter sp.; assembly: GCA_964400995.1. Classification (GTDB taxonomy): domain Bacteria; phylum Bacteroidota; class Bacteroidia; order Bacteroidales; family Marinifilaceae; genus Odoribacter. Next base: position 9,591 of record CAYNXE010000074.1, on the reverse strand, counting down.
CGGTAGCTCATGGAAAATACGCCGTGAGGACAAGCATACAAAGCATTCAACAGGGAGTTCGTCGAAACGGCAGTCAACACCTCTTCCGGTACATCCACGGATTCCAAATCCATGTTCAATGCCGGTTCGGTCAGTTTCCAGACGTTTTCCATTTCAGCGGCATAGACATTGAAATCCACCCGAACCTGTTCTTTGTATTTCCCGTCGAAAACGACGACTGCGACAGCCTCACGGGCAATGGCATTCCGGAGATTGCCCCCTTCAAAGGATGCCACGGAAATGTCGTATTTCTCGTTTATGTCCCACAAAAAACGATTCAATATCTTGATGGCATTGCCCCTGCCTTTGTTTATATCATCCCCGGAATGTCCGCCCTGTAAGCCTTTCAGGGTAATCCGCACCGCAAACTGACCGGCGGATGTTTTCTCTTTTTCGTAAGGCAAGCGGACCACCGTATCCACGCCTCCGGCACAACCGATGAACATCTCCCCTTCATCTTCCGAATCCAGGTTCAACAATATCCTGCCTTTGAAAAAACCGGACTTCAAGGCGAAAGCCCCGCTCAATCCCGTTTCCTCGTCCACGGTAAACAAGCATTCAATGGGACCGTGCTGAATGTCGGTCGAAACCAATATCGCCAAAGCCGCCGCCATACCGATGCCGTCGTCCGCACCCAGGGTGGTTCCCTTTGCCTTCACCCATTCACCGTCAATATAAGGTTGTATCGGGTCTTTGTCAAAGTCATGCTGTACATCGGAATTTTTCTCGCACACCATATCCATGTGCGACTGCAAAACAACCGTCGGAACCTGTTCTTTTCCGACTGTCGCCGCCTTGCTGATCAAAACATTCCCTGCCTCGTCCTGACGGGCATCCAACTGGTGCCGCTGAGCGAACTCCATAAGCCACGCCCCGATTTTTTCCTCTTTCCGGGACGGACGGGGGATTTTACAAATCTCCTCGAAATAGTGCCATACCATTTCCGGCTTTAATCCTTTCAAAACTTCCATGCTATTCTGTGTTTATATAACCAAAAACGGATATGATTCAATTCACCATATCCGTCAATTTCTTCAATACCCATACGCACGACTTGATTTCCTGCGGTGCAATGGTAAAAGTCCAATCCGTATGTACCTGCTCCTCTATATCCGTCAGCGCCTTTTTTACCTCCACGCCCTTGTCCGTCAGCACGACGAAATTTATCCGCTTGTCCTCCTGGCACATCTTGCGCTGCACGAAACCCCGCTTCGTGAGCGTATTCAACAATTTGGTCACGTTGTATTTGTCCTTTTGCAATCTTTTGGAAATCGTCTGCTGGTTCACATGATCCTCATTCCACAACACTTGCAACAATTCATACTGTTCCCGACTCAAATCGTATCCGGCTTTCTGAAACGCGCGGTTCAATGTTTTTGTGTAACCTCTCTCTGCCTTACTGAGATAAGATACTAATTCCCTTACATCATCCATGGTTTATGTTGCAGTTTATACTATAAGGCAAACATAAACTTTTTTCTTCTAAATCACAAACACAGGCGGGAAAATAATTTTTACAGGCTACTCTCCCAGGCATTTCCCGTTTTCGTAGTAATTCCGGGGTTGCAAATACTGGAAATGAATGTCGGAGTCCGGATAACCGGCGTTTTTCAGTTCTTCGTATAGAATCCGCGCCACGGCATGCTGTACTTCCCGGGGACGTTCAAAATAGTCCACCTCCACGAAAGGCCAGCTATCCCCCGTTTTTATGGCTCCGTCCACCACACAAGCGGAATGGACTACCTCCAATACGATATGTTCGCGCGGACACCCCACTGCCTGCTGGATTCGGTCGGTAAGCCGATCGCTCACCTCCGCCAGACGCTCCTCTTCGACAAAATGAAATCTGAAAAAAGGCATATCCTAATGATTTGATGATAATTACACTGTTTTCTGACTGTCCAGCCACTTGAAAAACAAAGGAGCCGTCTCCCAAACCTTTTCCACCACTTTCTCTATCGGATGCTCCATTTGTCCGCCTGCCGCATTCAGGTGCCCACCGCCGCTAAACCACCTTTTCGCCCACTCGTTCACGGGGATATTCCCTTTGGAGCGGAAAGAGAGCTTTACTTTTTCCTTTCGTTCGGTAATCTGAATGGAAACGCATACATTGTGAACGGACAAGGGGATGTTGACCAGTCCTTCCAAATCCCCGTCCCGATAATGATACTTTTCCAGTTCCTCGGCAGTAATGGGCATAATGGCAACCGGATAACGGTTGCTGACCTGAAGTTTGTTTAACAAAGTGTTTCCCGTCAGGCGCAACCGGGAAAGACTGTTCATCTGGTAAATGCGCTCATGCACATAAGCCTTATCCAATCCGCTTTCCAGCAAATCAGCGACAATCCGGTAGGTTTCCGGACGCGAAGAGTTATGGTTCAATCCTCCCGTATCCGTGTTGATACCCGTGTACAAGGCATTGGCGACATCCGGAGTAATCACCTCCTTGCCCCATATCCGGGTGATGACCCTGTACAGCAATTCACAGGTAGAAGAAACCTGGGTATCGGAAATCACAATCTGCTGGTTGTCCGGCTCCGGATGATGGTCGATAATCACCCGACAGGCAGGCGATGCGCTCACCCAAGGCTCCAAATCCCCCTCCCGCTTCACCGTATTGTGGTCCAACATAAAAATAAGGTCCGCTTCGGCTATCAACTGCTTGCATTCCTCCGGCTTGTCCTGATAAGAAATCACTTTCGGAATCTGTTTCAGGAAACGCAGGTATTCCGGAATGTAATCGCAAGTGAGCAAATGGTGGCGGATGCCGTTCCGGAACAAGACTTCCGACAAGGCGGAACACGAACCGACAGCATCCCCGTCGGGAGAAATATGAGGGATAATCACTATTTTCAACCCGCTATCGCCCAAGCGTTCTTTCAACGCATCTACCGTCTTTTCAAATTCTCCCATACTCCATAATGATTCAATGCAAACAGTCTCCTTACTCCCACTCGATTGTGGCTGGCGGTTTTGAACTGATGTCATAAACTACGCGATTTATCCCCCGGACGTTGTTTATGATGCGATTGGACACCCTCGCCAGGAATTCATAAGGCAAATGGCACCAGTCGGCAGTCATTCCGTCCGTGGATTCCACAGCACGCAGCGCCACCACGCTTTCGTAGGTTCTCTCGTCTCCCATGACTCCGACACTCTGCACCGGCAACAATATCACGCCGGCTTGCCATACTTGGCCATACAGCCCTTCTTCCTGGAGCATGGAAATGAAAATGTCATCGGCTTCCTGCAACAAACGCACCTTCTCGGCAGTAATCTCGCCCAGGATGCGAATCGCCAGACCGGGTCCGGGGAAAGGATGTCTCTGCAAAAACTTGTCTGCCAATCCCAAACTTTTACCTACCCGGCGCACTTCGTCCTTGAACAACAAGCGCAACGGTTCCACCAATTTCAATTTCATATAATCCGGCAGACCGCCTACGTTATGATGAGATTTAATGGTCTGCGAAGGTCCGTTGACAGACAAGGACTCTATCACATCGGGGTAAATGGTACCCTGTCCCAGCCACTTGGCATCTTTTATTTTTGCAGCCTCTTTGTCAAACACGTCAATAAAAGTGCTGCCGATGATTTTTCTCTTCTTTTCCGGTTCAGTCACGCCTGCCAGACGTCCCAGAAACAAGTCGCCGGCTTCGGCACCGACTGCATTCAACCCCAGTTCCTTATAATTTTCCAGCACGTTTTTGTATTCGTCCTTCCGGAGCAAACCGTTATCCACGAAAATACAGGTCAGGTTTCTGCCGATAGCACGATGCAGCAACATCGCCGCCACCGTAGAGTCAACCCCACCGGACAACCCCAGGATAACCCGGTCATCGCCCAATTTCTGTTTCAATTCGGCAACCGTCGTCTCAACAAATGAATCCGGCGTCCAGTCCTGACGGCATCCGCAAATGTCCACGACAAAATTCCGCAACAGCTCTTTTCCCTCCGTGCTATGATACACCTCCGGATGAAACTGGATGCCATAGGTCACTTCACCATCCACTTTAAAAGCGGCATTCTTCACATCTGCGGTACTTGCTATGATTTGGTAGTTCTCCGGCAACCGATCTATGGTGTCCCCGTGCGACATCCACACCTGCGAATGGTCGCTGATTCCCTGAAACAACGGACTCTGCTGGTCCACAAAGGCAAGATTCGCCCGTCCGTATTCACGCTTGTTGGAAGCCTTCACCTCCCCGCCGAAATGATGGGCAAGATACTGTGCACCGAAACACACGCCCAGCAAAGGCAAATGCCCCTTGATAGAAGACAAATCAGGTTTCGGAGCCTTCTCGTCCCTCACCGAAAAAGGACTTCCGGAAAGAATCACCCCCTTTACGGAAGCGTTAAGAGCCGGATAATGGTTGTAAGGATAAATCTCACAATATACATTCAACTCCCGCACCCTTCTCGCAATCAACTGGGTGTATTGCGAACCGAAATCCAATATTAAAATCTTTTCCTGCATTTTAAATGTTTTGATTGAATTGCAAAGATAAATGTTTTCACTAAAAATCGAAGATTTGCCGCCTATTTTCTATTCACCGCCGGCAACAACTCCCGCAGGAATTTACCGGTCTCCGATTCTTTTATGTCCGCCACCTGTTCGGGTGTCCCCTGAGCGATCATCCGCCCGCCTTCCTTGCCTCCTCCGGGTCCCATGTCTATCAGGTAATCAGCCACCTTAATGACATCCAGGTTATGTTCGATGACAATCACCGAATTGCCTTTGTTCACCAATTTCTGTATCACCTCCAGCATGATATTGATGTCTTCAAAATGCAATCCCGTGGTCGGCTCGTCCAAAATATACAACGTCTTTCCGGTGTCTTTCTTGGACAATTCGGTTGCCAGCTTGATGCGTTGCGACTCGCCACCGCTCAAGGTCGTACACGGCTGTCCCAGCTTCACATACCCCAGGCCGACATCCTGCAACATCTTCAGTTTCTGTTGTAGATAGGACACATTTTCAAAAAATTCCACCGCCTGATTGATGGTCATGTTCAGCACGTCCCCGATAGACTTGCCCCGATACCTCACCTCCAGCGTTTCCTTGTTGTAACGTTTCCCGTCGCAAGCCTCGCAATGCACGTAAACATCAGGCAGGAAATTCATCTCTATGGTTTTGACCCCGGCTCCCTTGCACTCCTCGCAACGTCCTCCCGCCACATTGAAAGAAAACCGTCCGGCACCGTACCCCCGAATCTGCGCTTCCGGAAGTTTCTCGAAAATCTTACGAATATCCGTAAAGATGCCCGTATAAGTCGCCGGATTCGACCGCGGAGTACGTCCCAGCGGACTTTGGTCCACCACCACCACTTTGTCGATATGCTCTATCCCTTCGATAGAGTGATAAGGCAAAGGAGTCGTCACCGCACGATAGAATTTATTTGTCAGTATCGGATGCAACGTTCCGTTAATCAGGGAAGACTTGCCGCTTCCGCTGACTCCCGTCACGCAGACCAGCATTCCCAAAGGAATGGACACCTCCACATTTTTCAGGTTGTTTCCCGTACACCCTTTCAAGGTCAGGAACTTTCCGTTGCCTTTCCGTCTGGATTCGGGTATTTTTATCGCTTTCGTACCGTTCAAATACTGCGCAGTGAGGCTATCGCTCCGTTTGATGTCCCCAATCGTACCGATTGCCGTCACTTCCCCACCCTTGCGTCCCGCCCGGGGACCCATATCCACAATGTAATCCGCATTCTCCATCATTTCCTGGTCGTGTTCCACCACAATGACGGAATTGCCGTTGTCCCGCAACTGTTTCAGGGAGCGAATCAGACGCCGGTTGTCCTTCTGGTGCAAACCGATGCTCGGTTCATCCAGGATATACAACACATTCACCAATTGCGAACCGATTTGGGTAGCCAGGCGAATGCGTTGCGACTCGCCGCCCGAAAGGGTCATCGACTGACGATTCAGGGAAAGGTATTCCAACCCCACATCCAGCAAGAATTTCAGGCGCGTGCGGATTTCCTTGAAAATCTCCCCGGCAATCTGACGCTGCTTGTCCTCCAATTGCTCTTCCGTCCGACACACCCAATCGTACAAATCGGTCAGCTCCATTGCCGCCAGATCCGAAATGTTTTTTCCGGCAATCCGGAAACTCAACGACTCCTGATTCAAACGCTGTCCCTTGCACGCATCGCATTCCACCACCGAAATAAATTGCTCCGCCCATTTGTTCGCTTTCTTGGACGTGGCGTTTTCCTCCTGCATGGTCACGTATTTTATGATGCCCTCGAAATTATACAAGGCATTGGTAGAAACCCCCAAGGCTGTGTTTTCCAGACGAATCTGTCCCGGATAACCATAGAGCACATCCGTCAAAGCCTCTTCGGACAAATCCTTGATGGGAGTACGCAATTCAAAACCGTGCTTCTTCAACACCGTCTCTATCTGCCAGAACAGCATGCTGTTTTTATATTTTCCCAGCGGTTCGATTCCGCCATCGTAAACGGACAAAGCGTTATTCGGAATAATCTTTTCCAAATCAACGGCGGTCACATACCCCAGTCCCTTGCATTTGGGACAAGCACCGTGAGGAGAATTGAACGAAAAGGAATGCGGAGCCGGATCCCGGTACGACATACCCGTATCCGGACACATCAAATGGCGACTGTAATATTTCACCTCATCGTTATCCACCGAACTCACCATCATCACCCCTTTTCCGGTTTTCATTGCCGTCGCCACCGAACTTTTCAAGCGTTTCAGGTCCACCTGGTCCACCACCATCTTATCCACCACCACTTCAATATCGTGGATTTTATAACGGTCCACACTCATCCCCATACCGATTTCCCTGATTTCACCGTCTACCCGAACGTGGAGAAAACCTTTCTTGCGCATGTTCTCAAAAAGCTCCTTGTAATGCCCTTTCCGTCCTTTCACCAAGGGCGCCAGCAGGTAAATCCGCTGTCCGGAAAAGTTCTTCAAAATCAGTTCCAGAATCTGCTCGTCCGTGTATTTCACCATTCGGCTACCGGTAACGTATGAATAAGCCTCTCCGGCACGGGCATACAGCAAGCGCAGGAAATCATACACTTCGGTGGTGGTACCGACCGTAGAACGGGGATTTTTGTTCGTGGTCTTCTGCTCTATGGAAATCACCGGACTCAAACCGGTAATCTTGTCCACGTCGGGACGTTCCATACCTCCCAGAAACTGCCGGGCGTAAGCCGAGAAAGTTTCCATATACCGGCGTTGCCCTTCGGCATATATCGTATCGAATGCCAAGGAGGATTTACCGCTTCCGCTAAGCCCCGTTATCACCGTCAGGCTATTCCTCGGAATGGTCAAGTCTATATTCTTGAGATTGTGCTCGCGCGCTCCGTAAATGGCTATCTGCCCTTCTTCTTCCTGTGTTCCCTTCATTTTTCTACTCCATAATGATTAACTTGCAAAAATAAGGGAAATATGTCAAACCGAAAAACGAAGCGTAAAAATCTCACCAAAAACCTTACATTGCGCATTGAAAAGAAAAAGGGAGACATT
>CAYNXE010000074.1:0-2036 GCA_964400995.1 uncultured Odoribacter sp. | reverse complement strand
AAAATGCAGGAATCAATGAAAAGATGCTATATGTGCGTGCGTCTGTGTGGTGTGTGCGTGGTATATTATTCCGTCAGAGCACCTTCCGAACATCCAAAGAACTTATCCGTAAATCAGCTTATCCATAAACTTCCCCTCCCTCGTGGTGTGTGCAAAATAATCTTAATCTAAATAACAGCTAAAAATAAAATCATAAATCCAATCATCATTTACACGTTCTTTTACGCAGCCCGACAGACTAGGTTACAAAAAAACGAAAGAAAATTTCAAACGACCTAAAAAAATTCATGCCCGAATCCGCAGATTGACGAAAAAAAACGATTCTTTGCCGGAAAATCATTGTCAATTGAAAGGAAACACTTACATTTGCAATCAATTTAAAAGCGAAACAATAGAAAATGTTTCAGATTAAAAGATAAAGCACCGAGAAAAATATTTCCAATATGAAAATGGACAACCTATTCGCCCACATAGCTGAAGCAAATGAAGAGGAGCAATTCGATTTAATCGCCAAATCCCCGAATTGCAGAATCGAACGCATCATATCCGCCGGACACAGTTCCCCGAAAGGCTTTTGGTACGACCAGGAAAACAACGAATTCATCCTGCTGATTCAAGGAGAAGCCGTATTGGAATTTGAAGACCGCATGGTCAATATGAAAGCCGGCGACTATATACACATCCCCAAAAACTGCAAGCACCGGGTGGAGAAAACCAGCATTGACCCGGTATGTATCTGGCTTTGCGTGTTTGATATAGAGTAACGTATTGTCCTTAATTTTCTCCTCGCAGTGTGGGCAAACTGATATGATATTTGACAGCAAGCAACCGGGCTAAAATCACGGAAACAGCGGCACAAACCTGGGTTAATGTCGAACTGAGCTGAAGATACATGCAAAGATAGTATACCAGTCCACCAAATACGCAAGCCAACGCATAAATTTCCTTTCTAAAAATCAACGGCACCTCGTTAATGAGCGTATCCCGCAATACCCCGCCGGCGGCACCGGTCAATGTGCCCATGATGATTCCCACCCACATCGGGTACCCGTGGATGATGCTTTTTTCAATACCCACCACGGCAAACAACCCCAAACCGATAGCGTCGAAAATAAAGAAAGTGTTGTTCAGATGAATCACGTATTTCCCGAACAATATGACGAACCCCAGGGCTGCGGCAGTTACCACCAGGTAAGAAGCCTGCAACATCCAGAACGGGGTCACATCCAGCAACAAGTCCCGAATCGTTCCACCCCCGACCGCCGTCACAAAGCCCACCACGTATGCGCCAAACCAATCAAATCGCTTGGCGGACGCCAGACGAATGCCACTAATGGCAAAAGCAAAAGTACCGAGGTAGTCTATGATTGTCAGAAAATCCATAACGTGTCATTTTTTCAGCGCGCAAAAGTATAAAATTCAAATCAATTTCATATTTCTTGTGCCTTTTTTCTCCAGATAAAATTTTTCAACTTCCGCCCCGTTCTCTCCAACGCATCCGGAAGTCAACGGTCTGCACGCTTCAAAAACTCGCTAGTAGCACGAACCGCCTTGCCAAAAGCGGTCGGTTGTCCCGCAACGGTAATAAACAGATGGGTTGTACCGGGCAACACTTCATGAACGACATCGACACCCGCCTCCGTCAATTTGTCGCACATCTGCCGTCCCTGCTCGCACAAAATGTCCTTTTCCGCATTTATCATCAATACCGACGGAAATTGCGCCAAATGCTCCAACGGAGCATTATATGGGGAAATAAGCGGCAAATCCGGATTTGCTCCCTGAAGATAAGCCTCATTAAAGGCTTCCATGATGCTGCCGTCCAGTCCGTAACCCTGCCCGTATTGTCGCCAGGAATCGGATCGGTCATTCCAGACCTTGGTAACAGGATAAAAGGCAACTATCGACCTTAAACGGGGTATTGAGGCAGAATCCGTCACCGCAAGCATTTGACGGGCATATACCAGATGAAGCGCAGTGGCAAGCGCAAGATTTCCGCCAGCACTGTCCCCGCCAATGGAAATGTTTTCAGTGTC
>CAYNXE010000073.1:0-10355 GCA_964400995.1 uncultured Odoribacter sp. | reverse complement strand
AATCTTTAATAATCCATTCTTCAGACTTATTTATAGTATTTATTTTAATGATATTATTATATAATGATTTGCTAATCTCAATTTCATCTCCATTGTGGCCTTCATATCGCACTTTACCAACATTTCTTAAAAAAAGAATAAAGCGAGGTTCTGATAAAAGTTTTGGGATAATGCGATTATAATTTTGTATCTTTTCTTCCCCTACATTTAAAGCGATAGCTACGGGAGAATCGAAATAAGAACTACTTTCCTGCACCTCTTTAGGTAGATGATATTTTTCTTCCCAAATCGGTTTAATTTGCCAAGGAATGATATTCATATCAGATTCATTCGAATATATGGGAGATTTTTTATCAAATGAAAATGAAAAATTCCCCGAATCAATAAATACGGTCTCTGCATCAGAAAAAACAGATTTGAAACCAATTCCCTTATAACCAGTTTTTTCCGCATCTATTTTTTTTGTACTATCACCTATACTTGATATACTTTCAACATCAGATTCAGAGAAGGGCTTTCCTGAATGAAGAAAAAGCAAATTTTCCTTTAAGGTCTTTAATGTGATATCTACAAGCGCATTTTCTTGTGGTTGATCATCGGCATTTTGCAATAATTCAAAAATAAATCGTTCAGTCTCTGTATACAAATCACCCATTATTGTTTGTAAAGCATTGGATAAATTTTTGGCATCTCTTAAACTTGCCCCCGTTTCTTTAAATATTTTCTTAATTAACTTTTCTTTTTTTAGCTTATCTAGAAATTGAACCTCGGGTTTGCCAACAATAGGATTATCCATTATTAGCATAAAAGGGTTTTGGTATTTTTCTCGCTGTGGTCGAGGAGCTAATTTGACATTTATTTGTCCTATCTCATTTGAGAGGAATTCCTCTTTGAATATTGAAAAGATTTTTACTTTCCCTAATCTTTGAGGATAGTATAAAATATTTCCATTAAGATCACGCACATCCTCAAAGAAACCAAAATCATTACCTTTTTTGTCCTTTTTATCAGACTTCTTAAATGTAGCAATAACTTTGAAGGGTCTCATTAACTTTTCTGCACTCATTTTCCAATATCGAGATAATATAGCAATTAACTCTTCGTCAGTTTTTGCAAATAAAGAATTATTAGGTATCGGGGTATCGTTGCTCATACTTTACGCTATTTTATGCTGTTCGTTAATACAATCCACTTACCGTCTCTTTTTCGACCTTCACGAGTCAAAAACCCTTTTTCTTTCAGACTCTTTATGTTCTGATATATTGCAGAACGACCAATACCGAGTATCGCAGAAAGTTCTTCCATAGTCACGGTGGGTTTTCTTGTTATCTCTGACAAGATATTAATCTGCGGTTGCGTCAAGCTTGCATTTTTAGGAAGTTGTATCTTGATTGGTCTTTGGAATGTAACCGTAAACATCCCTTCCGTTTCAAAGATGGGCTCTGGTAATCCTGCTGCAAGCATATCGTTTTTCATTCGAGGAATACCAGAACCAATATGCTCGACCAAGTGCATACGGGTAAACAATCCGAATATCAACGGATTGCGAGACAGACTTTTGCGACCGAAATTCTTTACCACCACAGGCAGCAAACCTCCGGGATTGGTAATCTCAACACGGTCGTCATACATCTCAATCATAATGCTCGCCCCCTGCTCATAGTAATCACGATGCGACAGCGCATTGATTATCGACTCTTTAAACACGCTTAACGGAATCTCCCAAGTCTCTTTGCGTGGTCCTGTCCCCTCTATCTCATAGGCAACCTGCAATTTTCCTTTCAGCCATTCAATCGCTCTGTTATACTGTTGAAGCAGAGGCCCGCCAAAAGTTTTATCATCCAAAATATAGACTTTATCTGTCCCCTTGAACAGCACACAGCGGATGACTGCGTGGAAATATATATTTTCGGGATGTCTGGCAAAGAACAATACACCGCCATTCTTTACACTGTCATTCTCGTCATAGACTTGCAGGTTCTCCAATATCTGCCCATCATTGACGTCCATACCTATGCCGGCAGCATATCGGAATTCACGGAAGTTATCTTCATCCAGCTCTTTGCTCAAATCCACTTTCGGGAGCGGTATAGCATCAAAATAGATGCGGTCGTTTTTCTGGAATACATTACGAATTTCATCAACATTGGTCAGCTTCTGACAATTCGCTCCTTCGCGTATATAGGTCGAACCAGAAAAGAAATAAGGTTTGCTTTTACCCGACGGAATATCAATTACCCAGACATTTTTACCGTCAACTTCTACCCGGTACATATCGTAGTGAAGCATCGGTGAAATCTCACCGATAGCATTCTGAATGGTTGAACGTTTATTGTTGTCTATCTCAACTCCAACAATCTGATTGCCATTGTCCACGCCAATCAATACATATCCACCGGCAGAGTTAGCAAAACTGCATACTTCCTCTGCAATATCTCGAACTTTTGAAGGCACACTCCGCTTGAAGTCCACATTGAAACCTTCGCCACTCCGCACAAATTCCTTTATATCTTTTTCTGTCAACATACTGTATTTGTACTTTAGATTTTACAAATATAGCACTAGTTGCTCGCATACGAGCATATGTCGACTTAAAAGTTTTTCAAAAGTTTCAAAAGTTCGAATTTTTGCAGAAAAAAAATATTTTAAAGAATCCCATCGTGAAGATAATAATCTTCATAGTAAAACTGAACGTATTCTAACCAAGACCATAATTATACGACATTTTTTAACCTTCGGACAGTGTCCAAAATTCTTAGTCGGACTTCACGTATCTCAGATTTTATTACTACTTTTGTATCAAGACGAGTGACAGCTATAGCGATTCATAGCAAAGCACTGAAACAAAAACGGTTGCCAATTCGTTACCTCTACTTTAGCTAATCTTTTAAACCTCCTAACACAAAAGGGGTTATAAAAATTGTCCAGAATTAAGGAAAAAATTAGCAGGACTAAGTGAATTTGATTATTTTTATTCCAAGAATACTTGGTACAGTTTTTGATAGAAGTAGAAAAAAGCAATAATCAACAGCCATGAAACCCTATCTGTACATAGCGATGATTGCCTTGGCGGCAAACGCATGCTCCGTTTCCCGAAGCATGACCATGGAAGACGACATCTATTACGTACCGGGGAAAAAAGCCCTGGCGGCAAAAGAAGCAGGCTACCGGAACGAAACGCAAATCCCGACGTCGGCAACAACGGAATCGCATTCCGCAAACGCTTCCCGTCCGGCAGGCAACAACGTCCCCGCCACCGCTTTCACGCAACAGGTGGTCAACCCGAACGGCGGACAATTGGAGACGGTGGATATGGCTGCCCCTGCCGCACAAGCGGAAGAACGCCTTGCCTACCAAGATGAAGTCAACGAAACCTTGTATGAAAATACCGGATACTGGATGGGCGGATACAAAGGCAACGGCAGCGACCTGCCCGAAATCCAACGCATCATCAATCTGTATCCGCAAGGATTCGCCTATTTCAACAGCAACGGTTTGGACATCGCCATGAACCTGTCGTTCAACTCGGACTGGAACGTATATACGGACAACGGACGTTACTGGTGGTTTCCGAGCTATTCAAACATCCAACTCTATTCTTCCCTGCTTTTCGGCACTTATCCCAAATACATCTGGACCGTAATCTGGGATACGCCCCGATTCGACAGCTGGAGTTTCAACAGACACTTCAACTACGGAATACACCTCGGCTGGAGCGGTCCCGGCTGGCATGCAGGCATCGGCTGGAATACATGGTACAACCCGTGGTATTACGACCCATGGAATGACCCGTGGTATAATCCATGGCATAATCCGTGGCACGGTGGCTGGTACAATCCTTGGTACGGTCGTCCGGGCTGGCATCACTCCCCCTGGCATCCATCTCACGGAAACAGACCTCCGGGAAACATTCATCCGGGAGGAGGGAACAACCACCTTATCCGTCCGAATCGACCGGGTACGGCAGTACGCCCAAACTCCCCCGTCCGTCCAAGCACAGGCAACCATTCCATCGGAATACGCCCGAGCACTACTGTTCGTCCGGGAGTTTCCGGAACACGGCCCAATACCGGAACACGTCCGGGCAACAACTCGACCGTAAGGCCGGGGACAAGCACCCAACCCAATGTCACGACACAACCTGGCTCGGCAACCCGTCCTGCCAGTGGAACACGCCCTGGTGCCACTACACGACCCGGAGCCACAACTCGTCCGGGTTCAACCACTCGTCCCGGCACCGTCACCGCTCCGGGAACGACAGGCAATAATCGTCCCGTAAAGATGGTCACTCCAAGCACAGGCACAACCAGACCCGGAAGCGTGACCAGACCCGGAAGCGTGACCAGACCCGGAACAACGACGAAAACCGCTCCAACGGCAAGCAGTTCTTCCGACAATACCAATACCCGGACGACAACCAGAAATAATACGACAACCAAGACATACAGCAAACCGCAGAACATTTACCGGCCGACTTACAACACCAACTCCTCCACCCGTTACAATTTCGGAACCGGCGGATCAAGCAACAGCAACGTCGGCTCGTTTCCCGGCAGAAGCGTAGGCAACAGCCAGGCAACTCCGGTGAGAAACAGCAGTGGCGGCAGCCGAAGACGATAACCCATTTTTTTCAAATTTTCGATAAAGAATCATCATGAAAATAGTATATATACTTCCGGTTTTATTCCTGTTTTACGAAACAGTATGCGCGCAGTCCGAAGCGGACATCGTCAGATACACCATCCCCGCCACCGCCGGTTCCGCAAGGGTAGCCGCCATGGGAGGCGCATTCGGAGCCTTGGGCGGAGACCTCACCGCCGTCATGGGCAACCCTGCCGGCATCGGCGTGTTCCGGAAATCGGAAATCAGCATCACCCCTTTCCTGAATGTCGCCAACACCTGCTCTGACAACACTTCCATCCGGAAAGGTTCATTCCCGCTGGGTTCTTTGGGCGGCGTTGCCTCTCTGTACAATGAAAAATTCAACTGGAAAGGAGTCAACATTGGCATAAACTACACCAACCTGAACAGTTTCTCCCGGAAAACCAATCAGTTCGTCTACGATTCTCCGACAAATTTTCCGACCGTGTGGGCAAACCAGGCTACCATCGCCACAATCTATGGAAACGACCTGCCCACTGATTCTGAAATGGCTTACAACGCCCGACTGATTGAATGGATAGCGGAGGATGGCAAATACGATGCCAACCTGATTGCCGGAGAACAGGTCAACCAGCACCAATACATTGTGGAAAGCGGAAGCCAGGGAGAATATGACTTCAGCCTGGGCACCAATTTCAAAGACAAGTTGTATTTGGGATTAACAATAGGCATTCAGTCTATCCGCTACAAATACCGTTCCTATTACACGGAAGTCGCTCCGAAAGACAGTTATTATGAAATAGACAACTACGATTACAACCAATACCTGAAAACGGAAGGCGTGGGAACAAATTTCAAAGTCGGTATCCTTTACCGCCCAATCCCGGCATTGCGCATCGGTGCCGCCATTCACTCGCCGACCTTCTATTCCATTACTGATACGTATGAAGCGAACATGGAGTCCCGCTTCTTTACCCCGGACGAAGACGGCAACAGTTCATACTATACCTACCTGCCTGCCATAACTTACAACTACGACATGAAGACCCCCTGGAAAGCCATTTTCAGCTTGGCAACCGTCTTGGGACAAAAAGCCATCGTCAGCGTGGACTACGAGTTCAACAACTACCGTCCGGCAAGTTTCAACGACGGAGAAGGCGGATATGATTACGCCCCCTTGAACCAAGAACTCAGAACATATCTGAAAAACACCAACAACGTCAGAATCGGAGCGGAATACAGGACCAGCAGCACATTCAGCCTGCGTGCCGGTTATGCCTACTGGGCTTCCCCCTACCGTTACACCCAGGAAGGGAAGATACAATCCGTATCCGGTGGCTTCGGCGTCAACCTCGGCGTATTTTACTGCGACATGGCTTACATCTACAAGTTCGCCAAAAACACGACCGCATTTTACAACTACATTGACCCCGAAGATGCCATCTACAACGTGGTTGCCAATCCGGTTCACAACAAGTATCAAGCACATGAGGCAAAAATCACGCTCGGAGTCCGGTTCTGAATTTGCCCCTGTTTTTAAATTTATTTAAACTTATTTTTATTACCCGACACCGCCGTCAGCCGTAAATTCATATTACCGAAATCATCCCGTCCAAAGTCGTCATGGACAACGGGCGACACGGGCTTTGTATTCTGTAATCTGAAAACTATGGCTTACATTGACTATTACAGTGTCCTGGGTGTGAAGAAAACCGCCTCTCCGGACGAAATCAAAAAAGCGTTCAAGAAACTCGCCCGGAAATATCATCCGGACCTCAATCCCAACGATTCCTCCGCCAAACAAAAATTTCAGGAAATCAACGAAGCCAACGAAGTGTTGAGCGACCCGGAAAAACGGAAGAAATACGACGCCTACGGCGAAAACTGGAAACACGCTGATGAATTCGAGGCGCAAAAACGACGATACCAGCAACAAAACCGGGAACATGCCAGCGGAATGGGCGGAGGCTACAGCTATTGGTCCTCCGCAGACGGCGGTTTCCATGGAGGAGAAAGGGAGTTTTCCGATTTCTTTGAATCCCTGTTCGGCTCCGGACGGGAAAATTTCCGAAAGAACGCCAACGGATTCAAAGGCCAGGACTACCATACCGAACTGCATGTTTCCTTGAGAAATGCGGCAACGACACACAAGCAGATACTGGAAGTCAACGGCAAAAAAATCAGAATCACCGTGCCGGCAGGCATCAGCGACGGACAGACCATAAAACTGAACGGACAAGGCGGTCCCGGCATGAACGGCGGTCCAGCAGGCGACCTCTACATCACGTTCAACATCCCCGACGACCCAGACTACAAAAGGGAAGGCGACAACCTTTACCGGAACGTGGCACTGGATTTGTACACCGCCATTCTGGGAGGCGACATCATGGTGGACACCCTGAACGGAAAAGTCAAATTAAAGGTAAAACCGGAAACCCAAAACGGAACGAAAGTCCGCTTGAAAGGAAAAGGATTTCCGGTTTACAAACAGAACGGACAATACGGCGACCTCCTGGTCACCTACGACATCAAGATTCCGACGCACCTGACCGAAAAACAAAAGCAATTGTTTCAAGAACTCCGAAATTCATAACCCCGCACCCGATTCGACCACCCTTTAAACACAACGCCATGGAAACCGACCTGATTATCATCGACGAATATTGCCAGAAAAGCCATACGGACCTGACCTTCCTGTTGTCCCTGGAAGAAAGCGGACTCATCGAAATACGCACCGTCAACGGCGAACGCTACCTCCTCGCCTCCCAACTCCGGGAAGTGGAACGGTACAGCCACCTGTTCTACGACCTCTCCATCAACCTCGAAGGCATTGACGCCATCCGCCACATGCTCGGCAGAATCGAAGACCTGCAACACGAAATCCTCCGCCTCCGCAAACAGCTGCACCGCTTCCGCCACACGGATGACTTCATTTAACCCTACTACCTCATCCGGCATCCGCTCTCCCCATCAATCCGTTGACCGATTAAATTTCTTTCTTCTCATTTTGCATTATTTTCAGCCTATTGCCGTAAGGCATAAAGCCCCAGGGCTTCCGCCGGAAAGTCCGATGAAGCAGACATTCGGAAGCGGCTTTATTATTTTTTTATCCTGATTGGGAAGTCTTAGGAAAATTTTTTATTTTTGTAAAATCAAAGATAGTATCACCAGTAAATATATTTAATCGTGGATCTGAAAGAAATTACCTCCCAATTTGCTATCGAAGGCGAGATAGCAGAAGTGGCTCCTCTTGGAGCCGGCTTGATCAATGACACGTTTCGTGTGAAAACGGTGTCGGCAAATACGCCCGACTACGTGTTGCAGCGCATCAATCATGCCATTTTCCAGGATGTTGAATTGTTACAGAACAACATTCAACGCATCACCGACCACATCCGTCATAAATTGCGGGAAAAAGGCGAAAACGATTTAGGACGCAAAACCTTGACCGTCGTGCCGGCAAAGGACGGGAAATTATATTATTTCGACGGAGAAAGCTATTGGAGAATCACCGTGTTTATCGAAAGGTCCAAGACATACGAGCAAGTGACTCCCGAATTTTCCTACCTGACCGGAAAGGCTTTCGGAGAGTTCCAGTATTTCCTTTCGGACCTGCCCGGCGAACCATTGGGCGCAACCATTCCGGATTTCCACAATATGGTTTTCCGTTTAAAACAATTGCAGGACGCCATTGACGCAAATCCCGTAGGCCGTCTGGCAAAAGTGCAACCCATCGTTGACGAACTGCTGGGACGTGCCGAAGACATGTGCAAGGCGGAAACGTTATACAAAGAGGGTAAACTGCCCAAACGCATTACCCACTGTGACACGAAAGTCAACAACATGCTTTTTGACGAGAACGACCAATTCCTGTGCGTCATCGATTTGGATACAACCATGCCCGGATTCGTTCTTTCGGATTTCGGCGATTTCATCCGCACAGCAGCCAACAACGGAGCCGAAGACGATGAAGACCTGAGCAAGGTAAGCGTAAACATGGACATCTTCAAGGAATTTTCACGGGGTTATATGGAAGCTGCAAAGCCTTTCCTGACGCAAGTAGAAATCGACAATCTTCCTTACGGAGCCCAATTGCTGACTTACATGCAGACGGTTCGCTTCCTGACCGATTACATCAACGGGGATACCTATTATAAAATCAAATCTCCAGAACACAACTATCAGCGTACGCTGGCGCAATTGACCCTGCTCCGCAGCATCGATGCCCACCTGGACGAAATGAACAACTGGATCAAACAACTATCTTAATATTTTACAAATATTTTACTACATGAAAAAAATCATTTATTTAGTCGTTGCCATACTTGCATTGGGCATTTACAGCTGCAATCAAGCCGAGGCAAAAAGCAAAAAAACGGATGGAATCATCCGGACGGACATTCCCGCACGTCCTGCAGGCCAGCAGGATATGGTTGCTTTCCGTTGCGACCCGATTGAAACGGTGAGAGTCGGTTTCGTCGGACTGGGCATGCGCGGTCCCGGTGCGGTGGAACGCTTTACCCACATCCCCGGAGTAGAAATCAAGGCGCTGTGCGACCTTTATCCGGAACGTGCGGAAAAAGCACAGAAAATCCTGACCAGCAAAAAACTGCCCCAGGCTGAAATTTATAGCGGAGAAGAAGGTTGGAAAGCACTTTGCGAACGCGAAGACCTGGATTTGGTGTACATCGCCACTCCGTGGCTGCTCCACACCCCCATCGCCATATATGCCATGGAGCACGGCAAACACGTGGCCATCGAAGTGCCGGCTGCCACGACCTTGGATGAATGCTGGCAACTGGTCAATACTTCCGAAAAAACACGCCGCCACTGCATGATGCTTGAGAACTGCGTGTACGACTTTTTCGAGTTGACCACATTGAACATGGCACAGGAAGGATTGTTCGGCGAAATATTGCACGTAGAAGGCTCTTACATCCACAACCTGGAAGACTTCTGGGCTGCTTATCAAGGCAACTGGCGTCTGGATTTCAATGAAAAATACAAAGGCGACATCTACGCTACCCACGGCCTCGGACCGGCTTGTCAATTGCTGAATATCCACCGGGGAGACAAAATGAATTACCTGGTGGCCATGCAAACCAAAGCCGTAAACGGTCCCGCCGTAGTGAAAAAAACGACAGGAAAAGATTCTCCCGACTACCAGAACGGAGACCATTCCCTGACCTTGATCAAAACGGAGAACGGAAAGACCATCCATTTGCAACACAATGTGGTGACCCCGAGACCTTACAGCCGGATGTATCAGCTGACCGGAACCGAAGGCTTTGCCAACAAATATCCGTCATCCAGCTATACTTTCCGCCCGGACAATGTTTCCAACGATGTGCCCAATCATGAGAACCTGAACGCTCACGGACCTGTTCCGGAAAACGTGAAAAAAGCCTTGATGGAGAAATACAAGCACCCGATTCACAAGGAACTGGAAGAAACGGCAAAAAAAGTGGGCGGTCACGGTGGTATGGACTTCATCATGGACTATCGCTTGGTTTACTGCCTGCGCAACGGTCTGCCGCTTGACCAGGACGTTTACGACGCCGCAGAATGGTCTTGCATGGGCGAATTGACCCGTATCTCTATCGAAAACAACAGCATGCCGGTAGAAGTACCCGATTTCACCCGCGGAAGCTGGAAAAAACTGAATGGTTATCACCATTTCATAAAGGGCGAATAAATCGCTCTGGTCTAAATAGAGTGTGTCGGGATAAACTTCCGACACACTTTTTTTGACC
>CAYNXE010000072.1:0-10489 GCA_964400995.1 uncultured Odoribacter sp. | reverse complement strand
TTGTATTCCGAAGCAGTTTTGTTTTTTCATTGATTCTGAAATACAAATAGATAGAGGCAAAGCACACCCAAAAAACAGATTTCGGACTTCAAAGATGTACTCTCCAAAATCCCAAAAAAACGAGAAAATTTTAACCCATGAGATTTCCCGCCGGAGAAAAGAACCCGGCATTTACCAGCGCAACCGGATGAAGACCGGCAGGTGGTCGCTGGTTCCGCCTATATAACGGGGTCCTCGATAAGTGGGACAAGGTCTGTTGCCGAAATGAGTTTTGTCCTCCTCGAGCAGAAAAGGAGCGGAATAAACCGTCATCCGGGCATCTGCCCGACAAGCGGATTGTCCGGCAAGCAAGCTGCCCGAAACGATGATGTGGTCGATGGTCTGCCACTTGCCCTGATAGCGATAGCTGCCGTAATTCTTTTTCAAAAGATAATACCCGGTGTTATACAACGTTGCCGGTTCGATTTTCTTGCCCGGAGCCTTTGTCCCCAACACCCGCTGGGCAGGCGTATCCGCTTTTCCGTTCAAATCCCCCATGACGATGATGCCCGCCTCCGGATTGCAGTGGAAAAGCGAGTCCACCCGATGCCGAACCACTGCCGCCGCCCGTTCCCTTTTCCATTCGCTTTGTTTTTCGCCCCCGATCATGGACGGGAAATGGCAGACAAAAAAATGCAAGGTATCCTGTCGATGGAAAAGCAACTTGGCATAAAGAATGTCCCGGGTGCGAACCGCCGCATCCTCGGGAAAAGGTATCCGCAGGAAAGCGGTCTCCAGCACCTCCACCTCATCCTGCCGGTAAAGCAACGCTACGTCTATCCCCCGGGCATCGGGCGAATCCTGATGAACAATGCCGTAATGTCCCTCCGACAGACCGGTCTTTCCCGTCAAATCTTCCAGCACCCTCCGGTTTTCTACCTCCGCCAACCCGACGACCAGCGGCAATCCGTTACCTCCCGCACTGTCCAACGCCTCCGCCACCTGCTGCAATTTCGTCATATACCGGGCTTTCGTCCAATGCTTCGCTCCTCGGGGCGTAAACTCATCGTCCCGGGTCAAAGGGTCATCGTAAATGTCAAACAGATTCTCCACATTATAAAAAACAACCCGTTCCTCCCGTTGCCCCCAAAGAACGGAGATGCCAAGACAAAGCAATAACAACGACAGAAACGGTTTCATGGAAACGGGGTCTATGTTTAAAAAGTCTCCTTCGCACGCACTTTCAGGTAATCTTCCCAGGACATCTCCTTGTACTGGTTGCTCCCGACGTAATCCAGGACAAAACGTCCTCTCTTCCGGTCCATATAATAAAACAGGCTTTCCATCAGCTTCCCCTGCTCGTCAAAAAGATAAATGCCGGGCACTCTCAGCACCTTGTCGCTCAAAGCTATCGCCAACTGGTGAAGGTCATGGTTCTGCGGACCGGCATTGTGAAAAACGTGCGTCATGAACGTAATCGTATCCTGCGACCGGGCATCCAGCCGGACACAGTTGAAATGCTCCTTTGCCTCAGCTGCCACCAGGGAATCCGTGAACACCACCCTTTGCATCATTCGGGAAGAATTGTTCCACGAAGCCTCCAGAAACAACAAGGTCTTCTTCTTGTGCTCCTGCTGTTTTTCCGCCAATTCCTGGAAGGACAGCCAATAATCCGCCTCAGCCTGCTGCTTCGCCCCCACGCCAAACACGGCTTCAAAATCCGTCAAAAAATCGTTGACATTCACCGACTGCCACGCATTCTCGATGAAATAGACCAGAAAGCCCTGCATCTTCACGATTTCCAGATAACCCGGCACGACCAGGTTGATTTTGGCAGGGTCGTACTTGAAAACGGTGGTCGGATACGACATCTGGCCGCCCAGCATCTCCACGGCCAAACTGCTGATGAATTTATTTCCATTTCTCACAGGCGCATACACCTTGCCGTCAAAAAACAGCGTATCGGTGGATTCCGCATTGATGCGCACCGGATAAAAATGGGCATTGACAAACGAAATGACAATCGGGTCGGCATAGGTGGTCTTGTCCATGTGCTTGCACCAACCGCACCAGTCGGTGTAAACATCAAACAAATAAGGCTTCGGATTCTCCTTGTTCAGCTTTTCCGCTTCCGCCAGGGTCAGCCACTTCACCTCTTCCTGGGCACGCACCTCCAAGCCCAGCAACAACACCAATGAAATCAAAAAAATCTTCATCTGTCCGGTTATTTTTCAGTTCTTTGCTGCAATAAATCCCAATACTCCACCGCACGGCGCAAATGGGGTATCACAATGGTTCCGCCCACGACATCCGCAACGGCAAATACCTCGAACAACTCCTCCGTGGTCACGCCCTGCTCGAAGCATTTCTCCAAATGATACTTGATGCAATCGTCACACCGCAGCACCATGGAAGTCGCCAGTCCCAGCATCTCCTTCACCTTGGCAGGCAATGCCCCGTCCATATAGGTATTCGTATCGACATTATAAATTCTTTTGATGACCTTGTTGCCGGACGCCAAAATCCGTTCGTTCATCCGGGCACGGTAATCCCGAAATTCTTTCACCTGATCGTCCATCATCCGAAAAATTTAATCACATCGTTCACGTTCGCCAGGATGAAAAGCCCGAAAATAAGTATCATACCGACAATCTGGGCATATTCCATGAATTTCTCTCCGGGCTTGCGTCCGGAAATGACCTCATACAACAGGAACAACACGTGTCCACCGTCCAATGCCGGAATCGGCAGGACATTCACGACCGCCAGCATAATGGAAATCAAAGCCGTCAGGCTCCAGAAATCCGCCCAGTTCCATACGCCCGGGAAAATATTGGCAATGGAGGCAAAGCCGCCCACGGACTTCACCGCGGTCTTGCCCTGGGAAAACAGCAACTTCAACTGTTTCACATAAGCCCCCAATTGATTCACGCCCATTTTTATACCGGCAGGGATGGCCTCGAAAAAGCCGTAATGCCGGGTCTCCAACTGGAACGGACTATCGCCCAATGCGGCATAAATGCCCATTTTGCCGTCCCCGCCCATGCGGAAACGATAAACCAGCGTATCCTCTCCCCTCAACACGCTCACATTGATCTCTCTTCCCCGATTCGCCTCCGCCAACTCAGTAAATTCATCGTCGAAACGGAACAGACTATCATTCACTGCAACAATCCTATCCCCTTGCCGGATTCCGGCATCATAGGCTGGCGAATAATCGGCAAAACCGCCAATTTCCACCCCGTTCACCGGCCGTCTCGGTGTCAGCAGGGGAGTCACGCTATAACTCCGCGAAGACATCTCCAACAAATCCGAAATGAAAGTGTCCGGAATCTTCAGGGAAACCTCCTCCCCGTTCCGGAGCACCTGCATGGTCTGCGGACGATTCAGCAACATCTCGGGAATGATGTCATTGAAACGCACCACCTCCCGGTGATCCAAGGCGACAACCTGGTCGCCCTTTTGCATGCCCATGTCCGTAAAAACAGCGTCGCACACCACCCCGTAAGTGACATTTTTCGCCGGCAGATACGTTTCGCCCCAAGTGTAGAGGATTCCGATGTAAATGACAAACGCCAGCAGGACATTCACCAGCACGCCCCCCAGCATAATCAGCAACCGCTGCCACGCCGGTTTTGCCCGGAACTCCCACTCCTGCACCGGCTGTTTCATCTGTTCGACGTCCATGGATTCGTCTATCATGCCGGCAATCTTCACATATCCGCCCAAAGGCAACCAACCCAATCCGTATTCCGTTTCTCCTTTTTTGAACTTAAACAGGGAAAACCAGGGATTGAAAAACATATAGAACTTTTCCACCCGGGTCTTGAACAATTTCGCAAACAGGAAATGCCCGAATTCATGGAAAAGCACCAAGATTGAAAGACTCAATAAAAACTGTACAATCTTTATAAAAACATCCATACCTATAAAATTAAAATCAGGCAAGCAAAGAAGCGGCAAACTCCCGGCTCACGCGATCCGTTTCCATATAATCATCCAATGTCGGAGCAGGGATGAAATCAACCTCCGACAGTGCCTTTTCTATCAGGTCCGACATCGCCGTAAAAGAACACCTTCCCTCCAGAAACGCCTGCACGGCGACTTCATTGGCGGCATTCAGCACGCAAGGCGCATTCCCTCCCCGGTTCATCGCCTCGTATGCCAAACCGAGATTCCGGAAAGTCTCCAAATCCGGCCGTTCAAAAGTCAATGAGCGGCATACGTCAAAATCCACCCTGCCGAAAGCGGAATCAATCCGTTCGGGATAAGTCAGGGCATATTGTATGGGCAGACGCATATCGGGTGCGCCCAACTGCGCCTTTATGGTTCCGTCCGTATATTGCACCATGGAATGCACGATAGACTGGGGATGTACGACCACTTCTATCTGCTCCGGCTTCACGCCGAACAGCCATTTCGCCTCGATGACCTCGAACCCCTTGTTCATCATCGAAGCGGAATCGATGGTAATTTTCGCCCCCATGCTCCAGTTGGGATGCTTCAAGGCATCCGCCGGCGTCACCGTCTGCAAATACGTCCTATCCTTCCCCCGGAACGGTCCGCCGGAAGCCGTCAGTATCAACTTCTCCACCCGGCTGCGTCCCTCGCCCGCCAGGCACTGGAATATGGCGGAATGCTCGGAATCCACCGGCAATATGGCAACCTTGTGCGTTTCGACCAGCCGGTTAATCAACTCTCCGGCAACCACCAACGTCTCCTTGTTCGCCAAGGCAATGTGCTTGCCTGCCTTGATCGCTTCAATGGTCGGCACCAGTCCGCTATACCCCACCATCGCCGTCACCACCAGTTCCACCCGGGGAGATGCCACCACCTGGGCTATCGCATCAGCTCCGGCATATACTTTTATATCCTCGTTCTTCAATGCCTCCCGCACCAAGGGGTATTTCTCCTCGTTGGCAATCACCACGCAATCCGGCTTGAATTTCAATGCCTGCCGCACCAGCAAATCGACATTGTTATTCGCCGTAAGCACCTCCACGCCGAAACGGTCCGGATTCGCCTCCACCACCTGCAACGCCTGCGTTCCAATCGAACCGGTAGACCCCAATATGGCTATGTTTCTCATCTTCGAACTGTGAGCTTCCGTTTTTTACTTGAACTTGATAAAATCCTCCGGATTCAACGGATTGCCCGCCTTCCACAATTCAAAATGCAAATGCGGTCCGCTGGATTCCTCGCCGGTATTTCCCACCGCCGCCAACACCTCGCCGGCACGGACATAATCTCCCTGATGCTTCAGCAACACCGAATTGTGCTTGTAAATGGACAACAAATCATTCGCATGCTGCACCTGGATGACATAACCCGTTTTCACCGTCCAGTCCGTAAAGACCACCACTCCGTCCAATACGGAAGCGACCTGCGCGCTTGTTTTCGCCACAATATCCACTCCGTAATGCCCGTTCTGCTTGTCAAACCTCTGGACAACCATACCTTCCACCGGCGGGAAAAAATGGAAATATTCCTTGTTCTGCACCTTGCCTCCCTTTTCCAAATCAAACCGCTCCCGCTCTTCGACCGCCTCCCGGAAAGCCTTCTCCTGTGCGCTCAGTCTGAATTGCAGCGTGTCATATCCGGACTTCTTGCGGTCCTTTCGCACCGTCTGCGCATAAGAGGTATCCGCTCCGGTCAGTACCAGCTGTATCGCATTCAGGAAACGGTCGCGCTTCATCACCTCGCTTTCCAGCGAATCCACCCGAATGGCATTTTGGGCAATCATCGTCCGCATATTCCGATCCGGATACCCGGGGATAAACTCCCGCAAATCCGTAAAAGCAATCAACAGAATCGTCAAGACCACCAATACGACCATCCACACACTAAACACCATCAATACATGAAGCTGGGACAACCTGAATCTCAAAACCTCCTCGTAGGAAGTTTCATTGACTACCGACAACTTATACTTATACCGAAGCCTTACCCAAAGCTTATCCTTCTTCTTTTTTGTTTTCTCTTTCTCCTTTGCCATTTTTTCATTTTTAGCCTCCAAATTTACGACAAAAAAACAAGAAAAACGAAACAGCACCCGAAAGGTGCATCAAATTGTTTCAAAATAGAAAAGATTTTTTGACGCAAAGCCGTGAGCCATACGTTCTTCGCAAATACATCAACAGGCGACAAATTTTAACTTTCCGATTCCGGGACGGACGGAAAAGCATATTCAAAGACACGCAAACCGAACTCAGGGAGGACTGCCATGATGTGGTCGAAAATATCCGCCTGTATCTTTTCATAGCTTTTCCAATCCTTGTTGGCGGAAAAGCAATACACCTGCACCGGCATGCCGGTCGGCCCCGGCTGCAACTGCCGTACCATATACGTCATGTTCAGGTTGATATTCGGATTCGCTTCTATCCATGCCTCCATGTAATTGCGGAATATGCCGATGTTGGTCAACTTGCGTTCGTCCAGCACGGTCTGTTTGTTCTGATTGGCTTTGTCCAGTTTGTCCAGCATCTGGTCAAGGTAATCCTTCAAAAAAGCGGAAGTCGTGAATTTCCGGATTTCTTCCGGCGAAAGGAAATGCACCGAGTGCATGTCGATGTTGATGCTACGCATAATCCGCCTGCCGTCCGACTCGCGCATGCCCCGCCAATTGGTGAACGAATCCGACACCAATTGATAAGTGGGTATGGTCGAAATGGTCATGTCCCAATTCTGGACCTTCACCGTGTACAGATTGATTTCCAGTACCGTTCCGTTGGCATTGTTCTTGTCCATCTGTATCCAGTCGCCAATCCGGATCATCTCGTTGGCAGTGAGCTGCAACCCCGCCACAAACCCCAAAATCGAATCCTTGAAAATCAACAGCAATACGGCAGCAAAGGCACTTAATCCCACAATCAGATGCTCCGGCGACTTGTTGACCAGAATGCTGATGACGGTGATGACCGCCACCGAATAGAGAAAAACCTTTATCAACTGGATGAAAAAAGTAATCGGTCGGTTCCGGGAAATCGGGTAACTTTCGTAAATCTTGTTAATCGCCGTCAACAACGAATTGACGATAAAAAGAATGACCACCACCAGCCAAATGTCCACCAATCTCCTCAAAACATATTTATATTCCCATTCGATGAACATCAGGAGCACATACGCCGCCACAGGCGGTATCAGGGCAGCCAATTTGCCAAAAAAGCCCTGGGCGTACAAAATATCATCCCAAGTATTCCTGGTTCTGCTCACAATCTTTTTCAATACGACCGAAAGCCATTTCCGGAACACAAAATAGACGATTACGGCAACGACAACCGTCAGCACGATTTTCACCGCCCTGCCTTCCGTCGCGTTCGCCATGACAGAATGCAACCAACTGCCGGATTTGTTCCAAAAAGAAAGCGTGTCGTTATCCATGTCTTAAAATTTAATAAAATCTCTCCCGGTCGCATCCCTGCCCCGAAAGCCTATTAAAATAAAGTTAAACCCAACTGCTCTGTCAACATTAAATCGTAAATAAAACTACTTTTGTTTCAAAGACAAATAAAATTAAGACATGAAAAAACGAATTATTTTATCCTTGTTCTCTTGCCTGTTGTTCATTCAAGGGAACTTTGCACAAGCCGATTTGCAGGATCCGCTTCCGCAGGACCCGAATGTCATTGTCGGCAAACTTCCGAACGGAATCACTTATTATCTCCGGCACAACGAAGAGCCCAAGGACCGGGCCAGTTTTTACATCATCCGCAATGCGGGAGCCCTGCTGGAAAACGATGACCAGGACGGTCTGGCTCACTTCCTGGAGCACATGGCTTTCCAGGGAACCAAGAATTTCCCCGGCAAAGGCATCATCACCACGCTCGAGAAACACGGAGTGGCTTTCGGTCGTAACATCAACGCCTACACGGCACACAACGAGACGGTGTACAACCTGAGTTCCGTGCCGACCAACAACCCAGCCTTGCTGGATACCTGCCTGCTGATTCTCCACGACTGGTCCTACTACCTGACGCTGGACGACGAGGAAATCGATGCCGAAAGAGGCGTCATTTCCGAAGAATGGCGTACCCGCCGCACTGCCGGATTCCGGATTCAGAAACAGACCTTCCCGGTGCTGTTCAAAGACTCCAAATACGCCATCCGGGACGTTATCGGTTCGCTGGACGTCATCCAGAATTTCAAATACCAGACCATCCGGGATTTCTATCACAAATGGTATCGGACCGACCTGGAAGCCGTTGCCATCGTGGGTGATTTCGACCTCAAACAAATGGAACAACGGGTAAAGGATATTCTGTCCAAAGTTCCCGCCATCGAGAACCCGACTCCGCGTCCGTTCTACGAAATACCCGAGCACGAAGAAACATATTATTGTCTGGCGACCGACAAGGAAGCTCAGAATTCATCCGTCAGCATCACAAACTTTTTCCCGGAAGCATCCGCCAAGGAGAAAAATACCCATGCCTACCTGAAAAACAACATCATCATCAGCTTTTACAACAGCATGGCAAGAGCGCGCATCAGCGAACTGATGCAACAGGCCAATCCACCGTTCCTGGGCGGAAGTGTCGGTTTCGGAGGCTTTGTCAGAGGATATAACGCCTACAACATCTCCACTACCGCAAAGCCGAACGAGGAAGCGCTTGCCCTGGAAACCATCCTGACGGAAAACGAAAGGATCAAAAGATTCGGTTTCACGCCCAGCGAGCTGGAACGTGCAAAGACCAACATGCTCGTCGGATTGGAGTCCGCCTATAAGGAAAAAGATAAAACGGACAACGAAAGTTACATCGAGGATATGCAAAGCAACTTCCTGGAGGAAGAACCGATGGTAGATTTCGAGTATTATTATCAATACGCCAATCAGTTAATCCCGACAATTACCGTCGAGGAAGTCAACGCCAAGGCACAGGAATGGGCATCGGAGAAAAACCGGTCCATCGTCATTTCCGGTCCCTCGGAAAACACGACCCATCTGACCAAGGAAGAGGCATTGGCAATCATGGACAAAGTGGCAAAAGCCGACATCACTCCCTATCATGATGCGGTCAGCGACGGCTCGTTGATTAGCGAAGACCTGAAGGGTTCCAAAATCATCCAGACCAAGCAACTGCCCCAGTTCGACGCAGTAGAATGGACGCTGGAAAACGGTGCAAAAGTCGTATTCCGGAAAGCCGATTACGAAAAAGACGCCGTAGCCCTGACCTCATACAGCAAGGGAGGAACATCGCTTTACGATGACAAAGAGCTGCTTCCCTCTGCACAAAACGCCTCCTCTTTCTCCGGAGCTTTCGGTGTCGGCGATTTCGACGCCATCACGTTGAGAAAGATGCTGACCGGCAAAATGGCATCCTGCTCCGTTTCAATCGGCGGCATGTCCGAGTCTGTCAAAGGCTCGTCCACGCCCAAGGATTTTGAAACCATGCTGCAATTGCTGTACCTGCGTTTTGAAAAACCGCGTTTCGACAAAGAGGTCTTTGCCTCTATCATGAACCGCAACCTGGCGACATTGCCCAATATGCTCAAGAATCCGCAGAAAATCATGCAGGATTCCCTCCAACTGATCATGAGCAATTATCACCCGAGAACACTCCTTTACAACGAGGACTATCTGAAAAAAATCAGTCTGGAAAAAATTGAACAGATCTATCGCGACCGCATCAAGGACGCCAGCGACTTTACTTTCTTCATCGTGGGAAACATTGACGAGAACACCGTTAAACCGCTGGTTGAAAAGTACATCGGCTCCTTGAAGTCCGAAAACCGGAAAGAAAACTGGAAAGACAACAAGGTCAGAGGTCCCAAAGGCAAAGTGACCAAAGAAATCGAACTGGAACTCGAACAACCGAAATCAACGGTCATCACCAACTTCTCCAAGGATATGCCGTACAGCATCTACAACAGCAGATGTATCAAGATTCTGGAAGGCATCCTGGACCTGAGATATACCGAGAATATCCGGGAAAAAGAAGGGGGTACCTACGGAGTATCCGTTCAAGGAAGCGTGATGCGTGAGCCTTATTCCAATTACAGCATGACCATGAGCTTCGATTGCGACCCGGACAAGGCGAACCACCTGAAGTCCCTGATTTACGCCGAAGTGGAAAAGCTCACGAAAGAAGCCCCCACCCAGGAAGAACTGAACAAGGTGGTCAACAACATGAAAAAGAACCGGGAACAGTCCAAGAACCACAACAATTATTGGCTGAACGCCATTTACGGTTACTACGTGAACGGCATCAATTCCGCCGACCCGAAAAACTTTGAAGAGATTTTGGACAAGATTACGCCCAAGGACATTCAGAAATTTACCAAAACCATGTTCAAGGGAGTTGACGTTGTCGATGTCATCTTCAAACCGAAAGCCAAATAACGTCTTTTCAGCATAAAGACAATCCTAAAATGGGGTAAATCCGGATAACGGGATTTACCCCATTTTTTCTGCCTATCGAGGAAATCCGCACAAATCTTAACCCTTTTATCATTTTTTTACTATATTTACCCCGAAAAATGTAAATACCATTCTAAAATCTAATATCATGTCACA
>CAYNXE010000071.1:0-10602 GCA_964400995.1 uncultured Odoribacter sp. | reverse complement strand
GAACCCGTGTTACAAGAATGAAAATCTTGTGTCCTAACCCCTAGACGAACTGACCCTGGTTTTTACTTAGCGGATGCAAATATACGGCAAATTTATTTCCTGCCAAAGAAAATGAATATTTTTTTATTTGACTACATTTGCAGGCGTTATGGATTGAATTTTTCAATTATGGGGAAATTATATTTGATTCCGACGCCCGTCGGTAATTTGGAAGACATCACCCTCAGGGCGTTGCGCCTGCTGAAAGAGGTGGACCTCATTTTAGCGGAAGATACCCGAACCTCCGCCAAGTTGTTGAAGCATTACGAAATCACCACGCCGCTGCTTTCTCACCACAAGTTCAACGAGCATCAACAGGTGGACCGTATCGCCCAACGGATTGAAAAAGGGGAAAACATCGCCCTCATCAGCGATGCGGGTACGCCCGGCATCTCCGACCCAGGCTTCCTGCTGACCCGGACTTGCGTTGAACGCGGCATCCCCACGGAATGCCTTCCGGGCGCCACCGCTTTCGTTCCTGCCCTGGTAAATTCCGGATTTCCCTGCGACCGGTTCTGTTTCGAGGGCTTCCTGCCCCAAAAGAAAGGACGGATGAAAAAATTGAATGCCTTGACGGATGAAAACCGCACCCTGATTTTCTACGAATCGCCCTTCCGATTGGCAAAAACCCTGGAACAAATGGCAGAAGTGTTCGGAGGCGAACGCTACGCCTGCGTCGCCCGGGAAATCAGCAAGATGTTTGAAGAGTTCAAACGAGGCACCCTCGAAGAGTTGGCGACTCATTACAAAAAACAAGGCGTCAAAGGGGAAGTCGTATTGATTGTCGCCGGCAAGGACTACTGCAAGGACGACAGGGTCGAAATCGCATTCGACGAAGAAGAAGAGGAATAAAAAAGACAAAAAAATCCCGGGAATGATGAAACTCCCGGGATTCGTTTTTCTTATTTAAAATCATTGATGTCTTTGATTTCTGCACTGGCTTCCAGTCGCAAGAAAAACTTCAACCGGTCGTTTGCCCTGAGCGGTTTACCCGTACCGCCCGAAACAACGGCTTCCAACTCAATGCCTTTCATCTGCCCCAGCTTTTTTGCCACAGTTTCATCAATCTTGAAACTCAGTTCACCACCTTTTCCGGCTAGAATTTTTCCTCCATGTTCGACAAATATCGTATCCCGAGGCACATCGGACTCATACTGCAGAACCATTTTGGGTATGGACAAATCCAAAGGCAAGGCGTTTTCCTGTACATGCAAAACAATCGTTCCCTCCTTGATTTTGTCCGTGTATTGCTGGTCTAAACTCAAATTCAAATCGGTCAGAGACTTGCTATAAGACAAATGAGAAGAAGTATCAAACTCCACTGGCACCACCACATTCAAGTCCAAACCCAATGAACCTTCCTTATAAATCACACAATTGTATTTCTTTTGCGGATCTCGACCCAAACCTGGATTCACGGCCACCGTACCGACATAATTCATCTTTCCTCGTGGAAGTTCCGCCAAGAAATTAACAATATTGGAATTAGTATTATCTATCACTCTACTAATCACAGTATCAACGGAAAGTTCACCATTGAATGCCAAAGGCTTATACAATGTCAATACACTATCCGTATTCGTTCCAGAAAACTTCATGTCAACTTCAAACGGTATTCCCAATCCCTTATTCCTCATTACCAATTCCACCTTCGGATCTGCAAACTTAATTGTTCCATGGATATCGTTCAACATATCCATGTCCATGTCAAAATTGTCATCAATAGGTATCGTTTTCACAATTTTCCCCTGCACTTTAGAAAAGTCATAATCGGATAACGTAACTTCTACACTTAAATTTGCAGGTATTGCCTCCACTTCATCCAGATAAACAACTACTTTCAAATAAATCTCGTGACTATGAGCATTTATATAAAAGGTCTTATCTTCTAACTTCTCGGGAGCTCCGTTTGCTTTTATCGTCGTCAAGGTATCCCATTTCGAGATGTTCTCATTACCTTCCACCTTTTCATCTGCTTGATGCAGAATCACAATCTTCTTATACAGAACATCTTCTAAACCAACCAACCGGCATGTAGCCTTGCTTAAGGTCATATAATGCAATTCCATGTCTGTAACATCATCCGGCAAAGGAAGTTTTTGCGCTATCTCTTTACTACGAATAACCCTCCCCTCTTCAGAAGATAAAAACTCTCCAACTACTGATAGTGGTGATTCCAGATTTGTCCGAAAGTTAATAGGCGTCTCACCCAACTTAAATATCTCAGCAACATCTATATTGACAATATCCTTTTGGGAATATTTCACCACCAAACTGGAGTCTTCCTCCACCTCTATGCGAAAATCCTCCCTTGTCGAATCCTGCAAGAAATCCCACACCGTAAATCCTCCCCAGGCGATTGCTCCTTTTATGCTCGGATTCCAGCCATCAATCTGGTCGGACCATTTGTTCGTGTCTAAAAGATCGGCATCTCCACAGGAAACGCAAAACGGAAGTACGAATAACAGGATCACCCACCCTTTTCTCAAAGCAAATTTCATAGTCATATACATTTTACACCAATGTGCGAAATTGTGCTAAATTTCCGGGATATCAAATTTTTCAAGCAGATTTTTTGAAAAAATCATCGCTGCACCTTGTATTTTATCAAAGCCCCGTTGTCTGTTCCGGCAAACAAAAAGAATCCGTCCGCTCCGGCAAAAACAATGGAAAAAGGCGAATCGCCCGCTATCGGAAAACCTTTGGACAACTTGCCGTCCGGGGTGAGCAACAGCATTTTCGACTGTGCGGAATCGGTCAGACCGATCCGGCAATCCGTCCCGGAAAAACGATACACATAAGGATAATCCAGTTTATCCGCCTCTATTTCCGTTTCCGAAATGACCTTCCCGTCTGTCCGGACGACCACCAAACGATTTTGGGTCGTAAAAATGCAATCCTCCATGCCGTCCCCGTCAATATCCGCCACGTTCATCTTGAAATCATCCCCTATTCCTTCCACCTTGAACGTCTCCGTCCTGCCCCCGAAGTCAACACAGTTGACCGTCCCGGCATTTCCGGCAAAAATCAGGCAATGCCGGTCTTTCTTCTTCGCCAAGTAAATGTCGGTCTGCTCCGGCAAATCAAAGACGGAAGAAATCCGTACCCGCTCGTTTCCTTTGCGGTCCAGGATATACAACCGGTAACGGTCGGCAAAAATCACATAATCTTTCCCGTCAATCCGGCAATGCCGAACCTTGGAAACAATCGGCTTGTCCGCTTTCCCCGGCTGCCAGCCCTGAACCAAATTCCCGTCCAACCCATACAAATACACCATCCGGTCGGCACAAGGGGCAAATATCCGGTAATTCTTATTGTTGTCGTAATCGAAAACAGATATTCCCCGTTCGCAACGAGCCTTGAAAGCCAACGGGAAACGGCCGGCGGCATTCCCGTTCCGGTCTATCAAATACATCCGGGTAGGCGTGGAAAACAAATACTGCAATTTCCCGTTTTTGAATAAATCCACCTGATGCACTTCGCTGTTGATTTTACCATCCACCGGCACTTTCCAAAGCACTCGCCCCGCATCGTTGACCAGATAAACCGCATTTTGCTCGTCCTGAACAAACAATTCCCGTTCGCCGGTAACGTGATTGACCACCGGAACCGGCTTCATGCTTATCCGCCCCTCCATTCGCGTCTGCCACACGACATGTGCCCGAGCCTCATCCTGAAGCGGTGCAGAATGAAGGAAAAGCGTATTGTACAACATACCTCCCTCATCCGACCATTGCAATGCCCAGGAGGGGAACAAGGGCGACTGCTCCTTCCGGTCTGCCATAAACCGCCGGGCTTTCCCGGTAGCCAAGGCCTCGTATTGCGCCGACATATCCGCCGTCCTGGCAAAATACGACAAATTGAATTTCCCAGCCAATTTGCCTTTTAAGTTCCGATACCACTCCGCATCCCGGATAAAACTGCCATGCACGTAATCCCGGATAAAGTCTTTCATCGCGTTCTCCGAAGAGGCAAACACCAGATAATTGTCCTCCACCAGCACATAACGGCTCTTTATGCCTTCAAACAGGTATCCCCAGTAAATTGCCGGCATATCTTCCACCGGGAAGCAATAGTAATCAAACGCCTTCTCCCGGTCGATTTTGCATTGCCTCTGGTAATCCTCCAGCGTGTTTCCGTCAAAACGGGCATACGCCCGCATCATTTTCTCCAACAAGGTCCGTCCCAGACTACCCGATTTCAATGCCGCTATCACCAAGCCGTCCTTCTCCTGTGTGGTTGCATTATATCCCGATTCCACCACCGCAAACTCTCCCTGCAACAGATTCTGCATCTCTTCTTCGCACTCTTGTCCGAACATCTTCACATACTGCCGTTTTCGTCCGGTCACCTGATTTTTCAAGCCCGCCGAATAACGGTAGGATTCCAATGCCGAGAAATAAGCGGAAGGCTGACTTAAATTCAACAGTCCCAAGGCATTCAGGCGGGCAGGCACAACGCCGTCGATGCCCGAAGTCCGGGGTTGCTGTCCCTGCAATGCACAGATATAAGATTTTTTCTGTCCTTCATAGTGCAGAAAACCGTTCAGAAACACGCCGTCCCCGCTGAACTCTCCGTCCAAGGCACCCCATTTAAACAAGCGGGTGACATCCAAATGAGGAAACAGCTTGCCGGTTTGCACGTACAAAGGCATCAACTCCGTAAAAGCCGACGTGTTGAGAAAAACATTCATCCCGGCACCTGCGGAAAAATATTTATTCAAATTCTGATAACGCGGTTTCTCCTGACCGTCGATAATCTCCGAATCAAATTGCTTCAATCCGTCTTCTATGTACAAATCCGAATCGGAAATCAGTATGATTCCGCCGCATACGGCAAAATAGACCGTTTCTTCCTTCTGGCTTAACGCATAAATCTTGTAATGGTCGTATTTGCGCACCTTTTCCGCCCCGGCGGCAAAAGTCTGGTTCAGGAAACCGGCAATCTCATTCCTGGAAAGCACGTTCTTGTTGTCCATGACATACAGGAATGCCAAGTCGTTTTTCCCCTCCACCCGTGCCGCCACCACATACGGATAGGCAATCACATAGCCCTGATGACGGAGCGTGTCCGTAACCCGCACCAGCAATTTCTCCCGATAACGCGCCAATTCCCTGCCGAACGCCTGTTCCATTTCCGGCGACAAGGCCGGCGGAGCATTGACACTGACCACCCAAGCCGAATTGTAGGGAATGAAAGAATCCTTGCTGCCGGAACGCATTTTCCCCTCCTCGTTGATGTACCAAACTGCAAAAACAATCACACCAACCAGCACGATAGCGACCAACGATAGCCAAAATCCTTTTTTCATATCATTCCCAACCGAATTTCACAGGTTATTCAGAAACAAAATTACAAAAAATCTTTGATTTCCCAGTCGTAGAAAATCGGACAAAAATTTTTACTTTTACAACCATAGAAAATACACGACTGTGAACTTTACTTCATTTCACCAATCCATTCACAAAGAAGAACTTGTCCGACTGCTCGCTTGCGAAGGCGAAGAAGAGAAAGCCCTATTCGCCCGTAGCCGTCAGTTGAGAAACGACACCATCGGCAACAACGTCTATCTGAGGGGACTTATCGAAATCTCGAACATCTGCATAAAAGATTGCCTGTACTGCGGCATCCGGAAATCCAATCCGCATGCCGACCGTTATTCCCTGAGCGACGAGGAAATCCTCCAAGCCGCACGCTACGCCTGGCAAAATCATTACGGTTCCATTGTCTTGCAGGGAGGCGAACGAAACGACCCCGGCTTTATCCTACGAATAGAAAAGTTGCTGAAAGAAATCAAAAAACTCAGCCACCACGAACTCGGCATCACGCTGTCTTTAGGAGAACAAACGGAAGACACCTACAAACGGTGGTTCGACGCAGGCGCCCACCGCTATCTGCTAAGGATTGAGACGTCCAATAGCCAGCTTTACCAGAAAATACATCCGCAGGACAAACGGCACGATTTTCACACCCGCCTCCAATGCCTCCGGATTTTGCAAAAATGCGGCTACCAGACCGGAACCGGCGTCATGATCGGACTACCTTTTCAAACCCTTGAAGACCTCGCCGACGACCTCCTGTTCCTGAAAGACATGGACATCGACATGGTAGGCATGGGACCTTATCTGGAACACAGGGACACTCCGCTTTGGACATACCGGGAACAGCTACTCCCACAAGACAAACGGCTCAGACTGGGACTGCACATGATCAGCTGCCTGCGCCTGCTCATGCCCGACATCAACATCGCCGCTACCACCGCCCTGCAAGCCATTGCTCCGGACGGCAGGGAAAAAGCGCTTGAAATCGGAGCAAACGTCATCATGCCCAACATCACCCCTGTCGCCAAGCGGGCGAATTATCAACTTTACGAAAACAAACCGGGCATGGACGAGGGGAACGAAGAAACGACACGCCGGCTAATTGAAAGCATACGCCAAAGCGGATGCGACATAAACCCGGATAGCTGGGGCGATTCCCCGCATTGGCAAACGAAGCAGTAATCAAGTTGCCGGAATCAACGAACGGAACGGCTCAAATGCCGCCAATATGACCAATCCGCCCAATATGGTGATGACCACTCCGGATACCCGGTTAATGGTAATCAGCACCCGCAACCGGAATCTCTTGCGGAAAAGATTGACCAATGTGGACAGCGTGTACCACCACAAGCCGCCTCCCAGCAACACGCCCGTCAACACAAACAATTCTATCCGGAAAGAAGGTTCGTCCCCGAATACGGAAGCTCCCGCAAACACCGCCATGAACACGACAATCGCCACCGGATTGGAAGCTGTCAGGAAAAACAGGGTTAGGAAATCCCCCAGCAAACCCGTCTTGGACACCCTCTTCTTCATCCGAATCTGCTTTAACGGATTGTCGAAATAAATCTTCAACCCGACGATGAGCAGGAAAATGCCGCCGATAATCTGCAAGACAAGTTCGTGCGTCTGTATGATGTTGATGACAAAGCCCAGTCCGAATGCAGCGACAGTCGCATAAAATAGGTCGGCAAACGCCGCCCCCATCCCGGCGACAAAACCTGCCAACGCGCCTTTCTGCAACGTCTTCTGTATAATCAGCACACCCATGGGTCCCAACGGCACAGACACCATCAGACCTATCAGTACACCCTTGAAAA
Source organism: uncultured Odoribacter sp. (assembly GCA_964400995.1). Lineage (GTDB taxonomy): Bacteria > Bacteroidota > Bacteroidia > Bacteroidales > Marinifilaceae > Odoribacter. Next base: position 3,422 of record CAYNXE010000071.1, on the reverse strand, counting down.
TATAAACCACATCGAACATGCTACCTCTTTTTATTTCATACCTCCAGGCTGTCCTGAGAAAAACGATTCATGATCGTGTCGTCGTTGATTTCTTTCGAAAGAGACTCGATGGTATTCATCGGCACCTCAAACAAATCCAAAATCAACAATCCGTCCAGGCACATGTTGAACTTCGGGTCGATATTAAAACCGATGATACGCCCGTTCAGTGAGATGTATTTCTTCAACAGGATGGGCAACTTGTCGCTCGAAGGCTCGATGTCGCCGATGAACTTGTCCAGGGCGGCAATGTCATTGCCGGAAGCGTCCACCATGACATCCACATCCGGGTCATGGGTTTCCACCCGGTATTTGCAACGCGGAACGATGTATTTCGCCAACTCCTCATCCCAGTGATTCCGCTTGATGAACTTCATAATCAATTCCTTGGACACATCCGTATATTTCCCGCTGATGGTTACTGGGCCAATCAGATAACGGTATTCCGGGTTCTTAATCAGGAAATACAAAATGCCTTTCCAAAGCATAAAGAGCGGGAAAGGTTTGCGCTGATACTCCCCGACAACGAAAGAACGTCCCAGTTCTATGGACTCATACAACACCGGCATCATGTCCTTCCGTATCTTGAACAACGTGTTGATGTAAAACCCTTTCACGCCGTAACGGTCTATGATGTCCTTTCCCTTGCCCACCCGATAGGCGCCGACGACACAATCGGCATCGTCATCCCAGATGAACAAATGATAATAATACAAATCAAATTCGTCCAAGTCTATGCTCCGGTTCGTTCCTTCGCCGACAGCCCGGAAAGTGATTTCCCGCAGCCTGCCGATTTCGTTCAGCATATTCGGAATTTTCATGGTCGGCGCACAATAGACCGAATAATTCTTCATGGTGAACAGCAGGTAATCCTCCCGGATACCTTCTATCTCCTTTTTCAACACGTCGACGGAAACAGCAGGAACAATGGGTTCCGCATGCTTTTCCGCTTTCTGGGATTTCAAAAAGAACTTCTTCACTTCCAGCGATGAACCCAGCAGGTAAGTCTTCGCCCTCAGGAACTTGCCATATTGCATAATGTCACTGAAAGAGCTTTGCGTATCCACCGAAATCGGATTGCCGATGCGCAATTTGATGACCCTGTTCTTTTTATTCAGCAGCTCCGAAGGCAATTTCACCGTCCGCAACATGGGATGAATCAAGCCCAATATCTGAAACAACAAACTGTTGGAACCTTTGAAATAAATCGGTATCACCGGCACATTCGCCTTGCGTATCAACTTCAATACGGAAAAACTCCATTTCCGGTCTTCTATCGAATTGGTATCCGCCTGATATGCCGACACCTCGCCAGCAGGAAACAAACCGAGCGGTTTCCCTTCCGACAAATGGCGTATCGCTTCCTTCAAACCTCCGGCACTCGATATTTCCCTCCGCCCCTCGAAAGGATTCACACCCAGGAAATAGTCCTTGATGGGCACGATTTTCTTCAGGAGAAAATTAGCCATCACCTTGTAATCGGGACGGATTTTGCTCAACAACTTAATCAAAATGATGCCGTCCAGTCCGCCAAAAGGATGATTGGAAATCGTAATGAAAGCGCCGTTTGCCGGGATTTTCTGCAAGTCCTCTTCATTCACCTCGACAGTCACCCCCAACGCATCAATCAAATGTTCCAGGAACTTCTCGGGGTCATCGTCATATACATCCGAATACAATTTGTTGATTTTGTTCAACCGCATGATGTACATCACCAATCTCGCCACAAGACTTCCCCCCACGTTTCCTCCGAAACGGTTCAATTTGCCGGCGGCTTTTATGTCATTCGACTCGATCAGATTCATCTCTTTATATATTCATTCGTAATTTATCTTCTTTTCAATCCCGTCCTCCTCACTTCATAACGATATCCCTCACCACTTTCCGTCCCACCCGGTCATTCAATGCGCCTATCAATCCCTCCTTCACCATCAAAATCTCATTCTTCACGGCAGCCGATGTAAAGGTCACGAAAAGCCGACCGTCCGCCATCCACAGCTCTTTGGTCCGGGAAGCAATCATTTTTCCGACCACCTCGGGCCACACGGAACAGACTTCGTATTCCTTGAACTTCTGCGTACCCCCCATATCCTCCAAAATCTGCTCTACCAGCTCGTCTATTTTTTTGATTTTCCCTTCTTTCATGACAAACTAAATTGCAAATATAATGATCTTGATGAAATCCCGGAAATCCAAAAACGAAATTCAAACGGACATCACGATCTCCCCCTTATCCACCGTAAACAAACGGTAATCCACCTGCCGCATCTTCAATATATCGTCCATGTGCTCCCGGTTCGTATCCGTGATGAAAACCTGTCCGAATTGCTCTTCCTTTACGATTTCGACAATCTGACTCACCCGGTCCGCATCCAGTTTGTCGAAAATATCGTCAAGCAGCAACAACGGTTTCACTCCGCTCATCCGGTTCAGCCAGGCATACTGCGCCAACTTCAACGCAATCAGGAATGTTTTTTTCTGCCCCTGCGAACCGATTTTCCTCACGGAATATTTTCCGATATTCAGCACCAGGTCATCCCGATGCACGCCAGTCGTCGTATATCCCAGATAACGGTCGCGTTCGAGCGAATCATGCAAAGCCGCCAGCAAATCGCCGCCGATTACCGTCGGTTTGTACTCCAATTCCACCTCTTCGCGCCCCAATGACAAGCGTTCATAATAAGACTGAAATACCGCCCGGAACTCCTGTAAAAAACGAATCCGCATCTGCATGATGAATCCTCCGCTTTCCGCCAACTGTTCGTTCCAGATTTCCACCATTTCCGGCTCCAAATATTTCCCCGAAAAAGTCCTCAACAGGGAATTTCGCTGTTGCAGCGCCTTGTTGTAACGAATCAGATGATGCAAATAATTCCGGTCGCACTGGCTGATAATCCCGTCCATCAACTTCCGCCGCTCCTCGCTGGCACCGTCTATCAGGACGACATCCTCCGGAGAAATCATCACCAACGGCAACAAACCGATATGCTCGGACAACTTGTCGTATGCTTTCTGATTCTTTTTGAATGTCTTCTTACATCCCCGCTTGACCCCGCAATACACCTCGATTTCATCACCGTTCCGCTCATACTTCCCCTGCACCACGAAAAAAGGCTCGTCGTGCCGGATGTTCTGCGTGTCGGAAAGATTGAAATAACTCTTGCACATGGACAAATGGTAAATCGCATCCAGTATATTCGTCTTGCCCACTCCGTTTTTCCCGACAAAACAATTAAAACCAGAGGTAAACGTCAAGGTCGCCTCTCCGATATTCTTAAAGTTGACGATATTTAATTCTTTCAATCGCATCCGACAGGAATGATATTCCCTGCAAAATTACTTTTTTTCTCGCATTGTCATACGTCCCTCCGATTCAAATATTC